>JANOQP010000414.1:0-1550 GCA_031414895.1 Saprospirales bacterium | reverse complement strand
GATTGAGCAACCATTTGTAAATGCGTTTGGCTTCGATTTGCACCGTTTCGGTAAAAGTAGCTGGTCGTCCAGATTGTCCTTCACCCAATGTGCTTTCAATATTTTCTCCAAAACCAGATGGGCGAAGAACAGGGATTGCGGGAAATTGGCCTTTGCAAATAGGTTTTCGGCCACGACCAGTTCTTTTTCGGCGGAAATTTTCCAAAAATCAACGTAATCGGCTTTTGTCATGGGCGGTTGTTTGAATTGCAAATTTACAATATTCCAACGTTTTTGACAAATTTGCAAAAGACCATCGTTCCGGAGGCCGTTTGGAAGTTCTATATCGAAGGTTACCAGCCCGCGCAAAAATGGCTGAAAGACCGTGTGGGCCGTGCGTTGGGTACGAGGACATTTTGCACTATCAAAAAATAGTGGTCGCGCTGTCGGAAACGGGCGGGTGATGGGGGAGATTGATGGGGTTGGGATTTGAGATAAGGATTTGATAATCAATGGATTATCTTGTTTCAAATGCACAAGAATAATTTTGAAAAAAACAAAAAGTTGTTCACTTTTGCCCGGCTAAAAAAAAGTTCATGATCGCATTCAACAATCAACCAGCACTTGGTTACGGCATTTACACGGTGGCAGAGGTTGCCTCCGTGCTGAATTTGCCGACGGCCAAAGTCCGGTATTGGTTGAACAAATTTTGGGACGCACGTTTGGAAACGAAATCGGGTCAGCGGTATTCGTGGGGGGAAGGGCATGACAAATCGGTCAATTTTTACACCTTGATCGAGTTTTTTGTTTTTTATCACCTCCGTGAGGCGGGGTTTTCGGTTTCGAAAATCTTGAAGGCGCACAGTTTATTGAGCCAAAAACTCGAAACGAACTATCCTTTTGCGACCAATAAAATCATGACAGAAGGGAAAAAGATACTTTTTTCGCCCGACGAAGGAGAAAGCATTTTGCACGCGAACGCGAAAATGCAGTACAATATCCCCGGCATTATTTCCAATTTTGTTAAAAACATAGATTTTGAGGGCAAAAGTCATTTGGCCGAGCGGTTTTTCCCGGCAGGAAAAACCAGCGCGGTGGTGATTGACCCACACCATCAGATGGGGCAGCCTATCATTTGGGGGACCAATATTTTGGCAAGCACACTTTTTTCGATGTTCAAAGCTGGGGAGGGAGTACCTGTAATTGCCCGGATTTATAAGTTACAAGAGCAACAGGTTCAAGATGCAGTAAAATTTTACCAAAAAGCCGCATGACCAAAATCTACTTCGATGAAAACATTCCCGAGGACCTCGTTCGCGGGCTCCAACATTTGGACAGACCGCTGGGAAAAATGGGCGAATTGGAGCTTTTGTACCTTCCTGATTATCTAAAATCGGGGGTAAAAGACGAAGACTGGATCCCGATTCTTGGCGCAGAGGCATCCATAGTTATTACCCATGATTTCAATATTCATCGAAGAATTGATCAGCGGGTTTTGTATCAAAAGTCTGGGTTAAGCATAATTTTCATTGCGCCTCCTTCTAAATCCGGCTATTTATATTGGGAATTGG
>JANOQP010000413.1:0-11673 GCA_031414895.1 Saprospirales bacterium | reverse complement strand
GATAATAATACCATTAACAATACTGCATCGTCCACAAATAGTATGCTTGGTATTGCAATTTCCGGGCTTAATGGCCTCCCGGGGGCTGTTGCAAACGGCTATAATGTCATCAATAATCAAATTGCTTTCCATAAGCCGGGAACTCCGACACCTCCCGCCGGCAATCATGGAATCCACATTGATTGTGTGGATGGCATTGACAATTTCGTGAGTTCTAATTTCATTGAGTCCGATTACTCCCATGATGGCGCCATTCAAAAGTCTTCACTTTTGTGCGGCATACATCACACGAATTCAAAGGGCTGGAGTATTTGCACGAATGAGATTGATGGCGTTATTTGGAACATACACACGGATGGCAATTCCGTTGGCACCGAAATTGAGCACAACACTTTTAAGTCCGGCATGGTCGGGTACTACAATGAAACGGCAAAACTTGATTTCCAATATCGCCAAGCCAATATATGGACTGGCCCGCATTCCTCGTTTTCGGCCCAAACAGGTGAACAGGTGATCGACCCTGATGGGACTATTACTATAACGACGGCATCCCCGCTTTTTGCGTTTGTCGAATTGCCGACCGATATTCCATATCCATCACCCGGCCCACCAGCTATACCCGGTTTCGCGCCTTCCACATTTTTTGAAGAATGGGATAATCAGCCATTTACCGATGTCTGTACTGAATCGTTTGCCTTTGCTTTATGTGGCGGACTTGACCAAGAAGACCAGCAAATAATAAATGGAACTTATGTTGCGGCAACATCGGCCATAGAATGGGATAAAAAGCGGGAACTTATCGAGCGATTGCTGCAATGTGAGGAACTTCGCCCGAACGGTTCGGCGGCAGCGGCTTTTTATTCTAACAATCAGACCGGGTCTGAATGGGCTTTTTTATCAGCGGAAAAAGCAATCGTCAATTCCTATCTCGGATTGCAACCCAATATTACCGAGGCCAATGCTACGATTGCTGACTGGTTTCAGTTGAGTGCCCAGATTCGCGCACTTGATTCAATCCAAAATTTGGATACCATTTTTGACGAATCCATTTTTTTGGCAGAACAGGTATTGATACTTCAAGCCCAAGTGGTTCAGGATACATGGAAAACCCAGGCAGAAAGTACCCAGGCAAACATTCATGCAGGGTTATTATTGGCAGAAAATGCCATTTCAAACCTTTCTGTTCCTACTTTGTATGAATCCAATCGAAAGGCTGTTTTGCTCAAAGCAATCAAGACTGCAAAAGGAGATACGCTAACATCCTCCGATTTGCACACATTGCGCGATATTGTGGCACAATGTCCAGCCGATGGTGGTGAAATCGTAAAGTCCGTCGCCATATTATTGCCCTATGCAGAACGGGGCAACTACGCTGGTGAAAACTATTTTAACAACCTTTGTAATGTTGGAAATAGGGATAGCTACGGCGCAAAAACAACTTTTGATAATGCCTTGGAGGTTTTCCCAAATCCGTCAAACGGTGTTTTCAAAGTTCTTGTTCCTAAAAATTCAGGGGCTTTTCTTTGGCAGCTGGTCAATTCGCAATCCCAAATTTGCCGAAGCGGATTAATCAGCGAAAATACAGAGCAATTTGAACTGGTCGCTTCTGAATTGCCGTTCGGAATCTATACTTTGAGAATTGTGACAAAATCTGGGGTTTTACATCCCCAAACGGTTTCAATAGTTAGATAACAAATTTTTTAAAATTGCCTCACCAGTGCGCCCGCATTGGTGGGGCTTTTCTTTTTTATTATGAAAAAGCTGCTTTTCTCTATTATTTTAATTGCAAACACCTTTTTCTTGTTCTCACAAGACAAACAAGACAATGTATGGATGATCGGATATGGCACCAATGGCCCCACCGGGGCGGGTGGTGGTACACGACTTGAATTCAACCAATCTATTCCAACTACAAGCGTATTTCCAAACCCTGCAGGTAGTGGAGAAATTACAAGTATGTCTGACAGTTTGGGAAAATTTCTGTTTTTCGCAAGCGGTTGCGAGGTATACGATTCGACTTTAACACTAATGGAAAACGGTGACAGCCTCAATTCTCCCGGCGAAAATTTTGATTATAGTTGTAGTGCTTCCTACAACTATGCAATCAAACGATCAATAATGGCTTTACCGACACCAAGTTCCACAACGAAATATTCTTTATTTCACTTACGTATGGATGGCAATATACTTTCTTCACCTGACACTTATCAGCATCCACGCAGTTTTTTGCAAACAGACATAGATATGAGCAAAAATGGTGGTTTAGGCACGGTCACACAGAAAAATCAACTTATATCAAAGGATACTTTCGCAGAAACTCTGACAGCTACACGCCATGCAAACGGACGGGATTGGTGGATACCTGTTATGAAACGCCCTTCCAATAAAATTTATGTGTTCCGATTTAGTCCAGAGGGGCTATCTGAGCCAAAAATTTCTTACTTTCCGTTTACCTTGGAGGTCATTCCTGGGAATGAGGATTATTGGATATATACCGTGAACGTTTTTTCGCCCGATGGCAGCCATTATGCCTGCAATGACTCCGAAAATGGATTGATTATTTCAAATTTTGACCGTTGTTCTGGGGAACTCTCCGGTACAATTAAGTTTTTTCCAGTTCCCAATCCTGAATTTTATGGGGGAGGAGTTGCATTTTCTCCAAATAGCCGCTTTTTGTATGTAACAACAGACCAAAAAATCCTTCAATTTGACCTATACGCATCGGATATTGAAGGGTCAAAGGTATTACTTGATACAGCCGATATAATTGTCGGAACTTTACCTAACTCGTTCTATCAAATGCTTTTAGGGCCTGACGATAAGATTTATGTTAGTTCGGCTGGCGGTAAGAAAGTTTTAAGTGTAATCAACAATCCAAACGAAAAAGGGGTAGCTTGTCAATTTGTTGAAGCTGGTTTCCCTTTGCCAACTGCAAGCAATTGGTGTTTGCCCAATATCCCTTACTACCGCCTTCACGAACTACCCGGCAGCCCCTGCGACACACTCACCGTTTCGGTTAAAAACCCAATCAAACCCAAAGGTTTTTCCCTCCACCCTAACCCCGCCACCGACCAGTTCCAAATCCTTTTTGCCCAACCAACAGCCGCCCCCGCCCAATTGACAATCACCGATATTTCGGGGAAATCACTGCAATCACTTCCCATTTCAATTGGTTCAAAAAACCTGCTGGTTTCGACCGAAAACCTGCCGTCCGGCTGTTATTTTGTTCAAATCCTGCCCGATATTGGGAGGCCGGAGGTGCGCAAACTGTTTATCGCTCGCTGATTTTTGAACAAAAAAAACGCGCTGCCCAACCACGGACAGCGCGTTTTTTTTGAGAAGTGGCCATGTTTCAAAAACTAAAAGTCGCCGACAAACTCGGCAAAATGGGCAATTGGTTGACCCGCGTATAGCTCACCCGGTCGAAGTAAAAAATGTTCGCGCGGTCATAGACATTGGTCGCCGAGGCCGTCAGTTCGAGCTTCGAGTAGCGCGAGAACTCGAACGTTCGCTTCACCGAAACGTCCATCCGGTGGTAATATGGGAGGCGGCCACCGTTGCGCTCGTTTGAATAAATGATACCGATATCGCTCGGATTGCCCGTGTTGCCGCCCAAAACATCGGTCTGGATGCCCGCCGCGAAGTCCGTTTGGTTGTAAAAACCTTGCGTCAGCGTGAACGGGAAGCCGCTGCCGAGGTTCCAGCGGAGACCGATTTCCCATTCCTTCTTTTTGCCGGCGGCATAGGTCGCGAGGAAATTGCAGTTGTGGCGGCGGTCGAAAACGGGCGGGTATTTCTGGAAACCGTCGTTGCGGTTCACATAGCCGAGCGAATAGGTCATCCAAAGGTAAAACCGTTGCAGTTCCATTTTTGTGCTGAAATCGATGCCGTGCGCCTCGCCCGTTTCGGTGACGAAATTGGGATCGCTGCCCTTTTGTTTGTTGCGGTTGAGCGCGATGAGCTGTGTAAAACCTTTGTAATAAGCCTCGACGTTGAAATCGATGTGCTTCGTCAAATCGATCTCGAAACCGCCGATGGCATGGACGCTTTTTTGGAGCCGCGAGTTGGCCTCTTTGGTCGAGTTCGGCTCATAAATGGTCTCGTCCGGCCCGCTCAAATAGCCGACAAACAGGTTGACGATGTCGCGCTCGTTGACCGTCGAAATGAGGTTTTGCGAGTACAGCCCGCCGGCAGCCTTGAAGCGCAAACGGTTGGTGATATTGTATTTCAGGCCGAGCCGTGGCTCCGGGGAAAACTCGCCGAGCGACGCATAATACTGCATCCGAAGGCTCGGCTCAAAAACGAGCGGCCCGACTTTTTGTCGATATTTGAAATACCCGGCGATCTCGGAGGTGTTGTCGTCCTGCCGGATGGTCAGTTTTTTGAAATTGACAAACTCGAACCTGGTCGCGTAGCCGTTCAGTTCGAGGCCATATTTTAGCTCGTTGCCGCGCCCGAAACTGGTGAAATTGAGGTTCGCATTGAAGCCCGAAATGCCCGACGTGCGCGGCTCGCCATCGGCCTGCCCAAGCTCGGAATCGTATTTTGAATAGGCCACGACCCCGTCCACGATGGTGTTCGAGTTTTGCGGGATGAGCGTGAAATTGGCGCCGCCGCCCGTCGATTTCCAGCCAAATTTGGCGAGCTGAAAATCAACGTTGTCCTCAAAATTGAACCCAAAAAAATTGACGCGGCTGCCGTTTGCGGCCATGACCGAGACTTTTGCGTACAGATCTTGGTGCTCGAACGGGATGCCGTTGCCGTTGTTGACGTTTTTGTAAAGGTCCTTTCCCGTCCGGTCGATGAGCGATTTTTTGCCCGTCAGGATGAACGAAATGGAGTTGCCGTCGTCGTTTTTGAGCTTCAAAATGGGGCCTTCGATGACCGCTTTTGCCTGAAAAGGGCTGCCCGAAAAAGTGCCGCCGAGCCGTTTGCGGTTGCCCTCTCGGGTCTTCATGTCCAAGATCGCGGAGACGCGGCCACCGTATTCGGCATTGAAGCCGCCCGTGAAAACGTCCACGCTCCGGATCAGTTCCGTCTCAAAAACGGAGAAAAAACCGATGCTGTGGAACGGGTTGTAGATGGTCATGCCGTCCAAAAGGATGCGGTTTTGCACCGGCGAACCGCCCCGGATGTACAATTGGCCGCCCTGGTCGCCCGTAAAAATAACGCCCGGGAGGACGGTCAGATACTGCGCGATGTCCGCTTGGCCGCCCGTCGAGGGCAGTGCGCGGATCTGTTTTGGCGTGATCGAGATCTTTGAGACCTGCACTTCCGTCCGCGCCTGTTCGCGCTTTGCGGAAATTTCGACCTCTTTCAAATCGACCCTGTTTTCAGCGATGAATATTTTTTGGTAAAGGATTTGGCCTTTTTTGATCTCGACCTCGACCGTTTTGGTGTCGTACCCAATGAACGTGGCCGACAGTTTTTGCGGCCCGACGGGTATGTTGCTGATAGTGAAAAACCCCTCCTCGTCCGAACTGGCGCCGAGCCCAAGGCCCTCGATGCGGACAGTGGCGAAAGAGACCGCCGCGCCCGTCGTTTCGTCAAAAATATTGCCACGCACGGTCCCGACCTGCGCACTCATGGCCTGCGCGAACACGAGGCAAAAACCAACAAACAGCATTTTTTTCATGGAAAACAGCATTTTTTTTAGCGGGGGCGAAAGTAGTTTGCTTTGCCGAAACGGCGGCGGGGATTTTGATGATGGGTGACAGTTTGGGGTTTTGTGCGCATCTATTTTTGACCAGGGACTACATTAAGACTACATCATTTTGTAAAATTTCGGGTCAAAAACTACATCTTTATGTAGTCGCGGAGGCTGAAAACCCGCGCCACCTTTGCCCTATCGGCGGTCGAAACGTTGAACATGTCAATTGATTTTTCAAAAAAAACCTCGCTTGCCAGCCATATATTTTTGACCGAAATATACATTTCACACAAACTTAATTTGCAGCCTACCCAATTTTCCTCATACTTTTATCAAACCCAAACACCACTTTTCCATCCCATTTTTCACCATTTAAACACTTTTCGCTTATGAAAAAGCTGTTTTATTTCCTCTTGCCGCTCTTGGCGGCGGCTTGGCTCGCCTCGCTCGGCGGCTGCGGCAAGTGCAAGGGCGTCGAGGGCAAGGTCCTCGAGTTCGGCACGGACAAGCCCATCCCCGATGCATCGGTCACCCTCTCCGATTGCGAGGGCGAGGTTTTGGGCAATTTCTCCTGTACCGACCTCGCATACGCGACGACCAACTCCGATGGCCAGTTTGATTTCGGTCAGGACGGCTTTGCCGTTTCTGCAAAAGCCCCGGGCTACTGGGACACGGGCGATGACTTTATTATGGTCACCAACGAATGCCCGAAACCGGTTTTGCGATTGTACCCCATGGCAACTTTGGATGTCACCATAAAAAACGAGAGCGGAGCCTATGCATTTAGTAGTCCCTATTTCAACAGTTCTGGCCACGAATACCACCTTCAAATAGGTGAAACGGCCTCGGAATCGTATACGGTGCGAGGTAATACACAATTTACCTATGTGTTTGATGTCTTTCCACAAATGGACTGGAAACGCCTTGAAAACCTTGATTCTGTACTCGTTATGAGCAATGGTCAAAGGATATTCCCTATATTTCAAGTGGGAGCTGCGACTTTTAGCTTAGTTCCAAAAGGCCATGAAACAACCAAAATCACCATCACCTACTAAACACCCAGCAACATGAAACATTTTTTGGCCATTGTTGGCGTCCGTAACCCTTCGCCCAAACCCTTTGTAAAACCTAAGAACGGGCCGTTGTTGGCGTCCCGCCAAAAACCAATCCAACGCCCAGTTTCAACGAACAAATGCCAAGGATTGGGCAATTCCGCTGTTTAGCCATCGATTATCCCACCTGATATTTCAAAAAAGAAATTCCACCAGCCAGCCGTATATTTTTGACCAAAACTGGCATTTCACAAAAACTTAATCTGCACCCCTACTTTTTCGCCATACTTTTATAAAACCAAATACCGCTTTTCCAAATCTATTTTTCACCCTGTCTGCCGAAAGGCAGGCATTTTAAACACTTTTCGCTTATGAAAAAGCTGTTTTTTCTTCTCTTGCCGCTCTTGGCGGCGGCTTGGCTGGCATCGCTCGGCGGCTGCGGCAAGTGCAAGGGCATCGAGGGCAAGGTCCTCGAGTTCGGCACGGACAAGCCCATCCCGAACGCCACGGTCACGCTCGCCGATTGCGAGGGCGAGATCTTGGGCAATTTCTCCTGTACCGACCTTGCCTACGCCACGACCAATTCCGATGGCCGTTTCGATTTCAGCGAAGACGGTTTCGCTGTTTCTGCCAAAGCGCCGGGCTATTGGGACACGGGCGATGACTTTATTATGTCACTAATGAATGCCCGAAACCGGTTTTGTATTTGTACCCACATGCTTGGCTTCAGGTCCGGGTCAAAAATGAAAGCGGTGCATACGAGTTTGGACATGGCAACAATATCCTTCTTCAACTGCCTATTGGGAAGGATACTGTTTTTACGGAGTTTTCCAGAGGGAATACTGACGAAAAGTTTGTATACCATATTCAGGAAACGCAGACTGATACAACTCGAACTACATTAGACGACCTGGCGAAGGTGAAAATTCAAGATGAGGCAGGAGGTCAGATAGCTCCTAGTCTTGCTAACAGTTGGTCACCTTGGTTCAAAGTTTTCCTAAAAGGCCACGAAATTACCAAAATTACCATCACCTATTAGACTAACAACAACATGAAACAACTATTTATCACATTTGTATTTATTGCAATATGGAGGGGGGGGGAGTAAATGCCCAAACCTTTAACTTTCCATGTGCCAACCCGGCTACGCGAGATGTCCGCGATGCGTACCTGGGTGTCGCGGGTGGCATAGGTTCGGACCCTTGGATTAAAATCGACCTCTGCGACGAGGTGGTGACCTTGAACACGGTCTTGTTCAAATTTCCCGATTTTTCCCTCCCACAAGGGTGCAACTTTCGCCTCCATTTTGGCGACCCAAACAATACCGTGAGTGGTATCATAACTTCGGGTGAAACACTGCCTTTTTCCTATCCGATCAACATAGGGTCAAGCCCAACGCAATTCCTTGTGTGGCTCGAAATGAGTATCAACGGCAATATTGGACCATCATCCGAAAAAGCAACGCTAACCCTGAACCCATCCAGCCCGGAAAGTGGTGGTATTTTCACCCCCCCGGCAACATTCCCGATTGAAGGCCCTTCGGAAATCCCCCCACCTGTCACAGGGGCCTTCCCGAACAACCCGGATGGCACAATCAGCACGTACAATGGCAGCACGGTAGGAGGGGCAGAATTGTACATCCGATATGCCCCATCGCACAACGGGAAATTGATCAAGCCACTGATTTTTGTGGATGGGATAGATTTCGATTCCAAGACAACTTACACCTACGATGGCCAGATAGTCAGGCACGGAAGCACCGGTTGGGATATTTTCACATTGGGCAATAGCACAGGCGGATCAAACCCTTTTGACCCTGACAATGGCTGCTCCGAGTATCGCAGCTACCCCAAAACGCTGGCCGAATTGGGGAAAAATGGCAATGATTTTGATATCGTTTTTGTAGATTTCAGGCGCGGTGCAGATTGGATACAGCGGAACGGAGAGGTATTGATCAAGGCAATAAAATGGGTGAACAGTGCAAAAAAAGCGAACGAACTGGCTGGCTATTGCACATTCGACAACGCAGTAATCGGTGCAAGCATGGGCGGTCAAGTGGCCAAATGGGCATTGAGTACCATGGAAAAAAGAGGTATTGCACATGAAACACATACTTATGTTTCATTTGACTCGCCTCAAAAGGGCGCAAATATCCCGCTGGGAATCCAGGCTTTTGCTTTTTTGGGAGCAGAAGCCGGGATTGGTTCAGCAACCAAATCATGGAACAGTTTGAATACTCCAGCCTCGCGGCAAATGATGATTCGGCATCTTACGCATGAACAAGAGTCGGGTAAAATTGGAATGTATTTACGACATCGAGTGTTGAACAATTTTGGTGGTTGTGCCCCGCAAATTTTGCAAGAGCAAACAGAAAATTTCTTTGCTTTTACCAAAACCGGAGAAATTCGAAGCAAATTTAAAGATGAAATTGAAGTATTGGGCTATCCATCCATTACAAGAAATGTGGCAGTTTCCTGTGGTTCTGCTAGAGGAATCGAGGCGAATCAAGGGTTCTCAGATGGTTCATTACTGTTAGATGCGGGAAAAGGCATTGACCAATCAGTACCATCTTGCAGTTCCCCTTTATTTGGTTTTGATGCTCAAATATTTGCCTCAAATGGGAATACTGCCAACCTAAAAAGCATGATAATGATGCAACAATTGTCGGGAACAAATCTGTGTTGCACCAGTTTTCAGGGCTATTCAAACGAAATTTTTAAGGGAGCAATCCCTATTCGTTTTAATCATTTTTTGGGCACTCCAATTCCAGATAAATACCTTACTTTAGATGTGATACGGACTTCAACGAACGAGCCAAATTTTGATGGTGCTCCTGGATGTAAACGGGGGGATTTGGCCAGTCTTTCACAATCTGTGGATGAGCAAGCAGGCGATTCATTTATACTACCTGACAAAGCAAACAGCTTTTGCTTCATGCCGACTATTAGCTTGTTGGATGTGAATTGGCCAATGGATGATGATCATTTGTTTAATGCCTTTGACCAAACAGACCCAACGTTCATTGCTCAAACCCCTTTCAAAGCCGTTTGGGCTGTAGCAAACAATACGAACCTCCGGCACATCGAGCTAGACGCTAATGACGAAATATTGCAGTTTGCGCTCGACCAGATGCAGATTGGGTTGGATGAGTCGATTGCCGCAACCGTCACCCAAATGACCATCAACAGTGGCCAAACCTTCAACTATGGCAGGTTGCTCCATCGCGTCCCCAATACAAACGTCGAACCAAATGGCAAGCTGGCCATAAATATTCAAGGAAAGACAGGTTTCCAAACGCCCGCTGATTTTGATGCCGACTCTCCAGTTTTCGAGGCAATAACCGGTGCCGTTTGCGGTGTTTCGGAATTGATTTTGATCAAAAACGCTGGCATCCTCCAACTCGGCGAACCAAGTCCTGAATTCACCAAACGCGGCATCCTCCACGTCATCAACAACAGCACCGTCCACATCAAAAACGGCGGCGAACTGCGCTTGAGCGACGACTCCGAGCTCATCATCTACCCCGGCAGCACACTGATATTGGAAAAGAACGCCAAAGTCACGCTCGACGGCCCAAATTGCCGGATCGTCCTCCGGGGCGGCACTTTGCAGATAGACGGCGACATCACCTTCGCAGGCCAGGGCTTTTTTGATTTTGAAAAAAACAACGCCATCACCTTCGGCAACGGCAACACCATGTTCAAACTCGTCGGCGAAAACAAGGCCAACCGTTTCATCCGGGTGGTCTCCGGCGCGAAGCTTGATATCCCAGGGGCCGGCACGCTCCATCTGGAAAAGGGAAAAGTCGAGGCCATCGGCGAGATATTGCTCGATTTTGGGGCGACCGCCATTTTCAATCAAACCGACCTCGTTGGCATGGCCGAACAGACCATCGTCCGCTGTGAAAACACCGCAAACCTCACTTTTGCCGCATCCAATATCCGCCAATGCGTGGACTGTGTCACCATCAACGGCGGGAGCGGAGTGGCCAATTTTTCGGGCTGCACCTTCAGCGATTATGCGGACGCGGCCCTTTCGGTGACCAATCGAACCAGTTTGGCGGTGACCTCCAACTGCCTTTTCGATGGGGACATAGAGGACGACTATCAGCAACGAAGTGCGATCAATGTGCGGGATGTCGTTGCCTTCCGGTTCATCAACTCCACAATCCGCGACCATAGGCTCCTGTCCGGGGCAGACCCGAACGTGGGCAGCAACGGCATCAAGCTCCACCATGTGGACAATTGCATCATGCGCGGCGGCCTTATCGATAACTGCGACAATGGCGTGTACAGCGAATATGCCAACCCGAACACCAATACGCCGTACCCGAGCAATTTTTTCATGTACGAATGCGCGACCATCGCGAACTGCCACAACGGCATCAACATGATCGGCAGTGCCAACAACGGCATGATCACGATGGACGGCGGCAAGCTCATCGGCAACAGCCTCAACATCAAGGCTTGGGACATGCTGTTGAACATCGCCCCGTCGATCATCAATGGCTGTGTCGAGGTCAACAATACATTTGTCCGGGTCGACGGGCAGTCGAATTATATCCAGGCCTGTTTCCCAACCAAACAAAACTTGCAAGCCCCGATAGATATGCGCCGCAACCATTGGGCGACGCTCGCCAACGGCGGGCAAGTTGTGGACTATGCCCCGGGGTCGTTCATCGAGACTGCCCGGTTCGATTGCGCCAATTTTTCGGACCCGATTGCCGTGAACGCGAACGACGTGCGGTCTGCCGAACGTGCCAAGTGCAACCCGCCCATCCATCCGTGTTGGTTTGAACTATCATCGCCCGGCGGCGGCTACGATGCCGCCTGCACCGTGGCGACCGTTTCGGCCCCGACGACGGTCGAAAGACAGTTTTCGGATGCCTATTACCAGTTTTTGATTGATGAAATCGAGCAATCCGACCTGCTTTTCCAGCCGTTGAGCGATATGCAGAACAGCGGGGCAATG
>JANOQP010000412.1:0-4202 GCA_031414895.1 Saprospirales bacterium | reverse complement strand
ACCTTGCGCACCACATCGTTCGTGGTGATGGGGTCCTGGTTGTTCAAAAAAATGGCAGCGCGGTTGATGATGAGCGTGTCGCAGGGTGTAATCGGTTTCTGGGACACGCGAAAATGCACAAAGCCGCTCGTTGGGCCACCGCCCACGCTGCCAATTGGATAAAGCACGGTATTCGGGATGCGAAACAGGACGATGCCGCCGGCATAAACCTCAAATTCATACGGCGCACTGCCTGCCCCGGCTTTCACGGTGTTCGGGTCGAGCCATTTCGAGAGGGTGTCCCGGATCTCGACCTGGTACACCGTGTCCGTGCCGGTGTTTTGGAACTGGATTAAATACTCTAAATCGGTGGAATCGGTGATAAAATGATCGGTGCCGAAACCTTTGGGATGGCCTATCTTGATAGTGCCGGGATTAATGCCTAAAACTTCTTGGCAATCGGTGGCCTTGAAAGGCTCTGATTCGTCGTCGGGAAAAGCCGTGAAAAAACCGAGCGAGCCGGTCTGGTTTGGGTCCGTTTTGCACCCTTCGACGGCGGCCGTCGGGTTGCTGCTGCCGGGGTAGCCGGGCGTTTGGGCGGCGATGATGCGACGGGTCGAGCCGTCGGCAACACCTTCCCAAGCGGGGTGCATTTCTTGTGGATCGAGCGCAGGGAAGTCGAAAAGCTCGCTGCCGTCTGGCGCAGTCAGCAAAACCACGTCCTCGATGACGATAAAATCGCTTTCCTTGGACATCGGTTCTGCCCCGATATTGGTTAAAGTGAACTTCACTGTATTGTTTTCGCAAGTGCCGATGGCCTTCACAATCGAGCCGTCCCAATCCGGGAAGGCCATTTTGCAAAACGTGTCGGGGAAAGCATGGGCGGTCACGCATCGTGCCTCGCCTATTTCCACGTCGCAATCGAGAAAGGTATTTATCGTAAAACTACCACATTGGCCGATGCCGACGAAACCGATCGCGAACGAATAGGTCGTGCCCGAAACCAGCGTCCCAGCAATCGAACTGCCCAAAAACGCAAGCGCAGGGTCGAGCGTCACCTCGATCTTCGCGTTCACGGCGGGGATGGTCCCCTCGTTGCAATAACTGACCGTGTATTTGTTTTCTTCGCAAAGGACCAGCACCGGTGTGACCACATCAATCTGCATCGAAGGGCAGGCAAAGGCCGCTTTTACGGGCAAATCCACGGTCGCGGTATCGTAAAAAGTGGTGAGTGTCGTCGTGTAGCCGTTCGGTTGGCAAAGCTGCCAGTATGGGTTCGGGCGATAAAGTTGAATTTTATAGGTACCCGTATCGACTTCCGTTTTATAAAAACCGCCCGCATCGGAGGCCGCATATCGGTCGGCTGCGCCGGGTTTCGTGATCTTGATGATCCAATCTTGCAGACCCGGCTCAGCGGCATCGGGGAGGCAGTCGTTGTCGAAATCGTGAAAAACATTGCCCGAGATTTGGTCGGTGAAAATCACGCCGTTCGCGTCGGTTTTCACCATGTAGGCATAGGAGGATAGCCCGCCAGCAGCATATGGAGACTGCGACCCGGCCACAATTGCGCCGCCGTCGTATGCCTCGATGACCTTTATGCCATATTCTGCATGGCCGCCCGTGCCGAAATCACGCTCCCAGATCAGTCCGCCGTCTTCGTCCAGTTTGGTGACAAAAAGGTTTATATTGTTGAAAGTTGGCCCGGTCTCTTTCGTGCCGGAGGCCAAAAACGAACCGTCGGCCGTTTTGAAAAGGCCGCTGAAAATCGTGTTGTGCTGCCCGATTTTGATGAAATCCAGCAAATCGGGGTTGTCCAAATCAACTTTCATCAGCAAACTGGCCGAGCCAGCGACCGAATTGGTGTAGCCAGCGATCGCCAGCGACCCGTCGGCGGTCAGGACAGCGTCCTTGCCCTCGTCCGCAATCGGGCTGGCAATGTCAAAACCATAGGTTTTTTGCCAGACCGCGTTGCCGAAAACATCGGTGCGGATCAAAAGGACATCAAGGTCAAGTCCACTTTCTGCAACCGAGCCGACGATGGCCGCCCCACCGTCGGGGAGGTTCGTCAAACTGTAGGCTTGTTCGTCTGTCTGGCTGTCGCCAAAGGTCTTTTCCCAGACGAGGCCGCCGTCGGCATCGGTTTTTAACAGCAAAATGTCTTTGTTCGGATTAAAATCGCGGATTCCCCCTATCAAAAGGCCGCCATCGGTTGTTGGTATGAGGTCGAACGCCTCTTCAGAATTGGTTGTGCCGTAGTTTTTTTGCCAGAGCAGTTGGCCATTTTTGTCGGTTTTCAACAGCACGATGTCGCGGCCATTTGCGCCGAAACCGTCTGAAAAACCGGCAATGAAAACGGAGCCGTCCATTGAAATGGTCAGTGCGCGGCCCGCAGATTTTGCAAAATTGCCGAGCGTTTTGCTCCATTGGGGCCGTCCGTCGGCGTATGTCTTGACCAGATAGATCCGGTCCTGCTTGTTGAAATAACCGACCGACAAATAACCGCCGTCCGGGTGCGCCACCACATCGAGCAGTTCCTCTTGGCCGGTGCCACTCAAAATGCGCTCCCAGCCCTGGGCCGACACCGTGGTGACGACGAGGAGCGCGAGGCAGATGTTCAATGTGATATGGGCGATTATTCTTTTCATGTCCAGTTGATGAGGTAAAGGTGGAGCGGTGCGTTTTTCAAAAAAAGGACAAAATTTGCCTTTTGTTGAACACCCGGTTTTGTGCATTGACATTTTTTCGGAACGCATTTTTTTAAAAATTCCTGCTTTTTGATAAAAAACGGCTGGAAAGGTGCTGAATAATTGAATACAAAAACGGACGTTTGTTGAACAAAGCAGTAAATTTTTTATACCACGAAGTTCACGAAGGTTTCACAAAGTGCCCGATTGTGGCCTTTGTGAAACCTTCGCGCCCCTTGTGGTCCACAAAATGGAAAAATCCCAACTCTTCACCGTCCTCCGCAGCACCAACCCCCGCGAACGCCGCCAGATCGGCCTTTGGCTGCGCTCGCCTGCCCACAACCAGCGGCAAGATGTCGCCATATTGTACGACTGGTTTTTGGAGAACGGGCGGCTCGACCAATCAGCTGTCGAAAAGGAAGCTGCATGGTCGGCCATTTTCCCAAAAGAGCCATTTGACGACGCGCGGATGCGCCAAACCATGTACTTTTTGTTGAAAAACATCGAGGAATACCTGATCTGGGAGGAACTCACGAAAGAGGACGTTCGGAAAATTTCGGCACTTTCGAGCGTCTATCGCCGTCGGCAGCTCGACAAACCGTTCCGGCACAGCCTCGAAAACGCCCGCCGCTCGGCCTCGGCCAGCCCAATGCGCAACGCCGTCCACCTCCAAAACGGCTTCAACCTCGAACTGGAGGAGTACAAATATTTGACGACCCTAAAAGGCCATACCAAGTTCAACCTGCAAGAACTTTCGGATTCGCTCGACGCGGCCTTTGTTGCCCAAAAATTGCGCATCGCCAGTTTGATGCTCACACACGGCGCGGTCTATAAAGCGGAATACGACACGGGCCTCCTCGACGACGTTTTGCGGTTTGTCGAGACGCATAAACTGCTCGAAAAACCGGCCGTCGCGACCTATTTTTATTGCCTGAAAACAATCTTGGCAAAAACCGACGAGGCCAATTATGAACAGTTCGAGAAATGCATCTTGGAGTTTTCGGCGCATTTTCCGCAAACGGAGCAGCGGGAACTGTTCCTTTTTGCGCTCAATTTTTGTGTTGGCCGGACGAACGCGGGGCGCGAACCTTTCATCCGAAAGGCTTTTGAGATTTACAAAAGGGGCTTTGAGCAAAAAATCCTGCTCGAAGATGGCTTGATCTCGGGGAAGACGTTTGTCAATGCCGTCCAGATTGCGCTAAAACTGCGCGAATTTGACTGGATCGAAAAGTTCATCGAGGAATACCAGGTTTTTTTGGAGGAAAAACAGCGCGATTCAATTGTTCATTTCAACCGTTCACGGCTCCAATTTGAGCGCGGCAATTACGACGAGGCCATGCAGGGCCTGCTCGGTTTCGAGTACGACGACCTGCTCTGGAACCTGATCGCGAAGTCCATTGTCCTAAAAATTTATTTCGAAAAGGGCGAAACAGACGCGCTCGACAGCCACCTCGAAGCGATGCGGGCCTATTTGCAACGGAAGGAAATACTCGGCTACCACAAAAATATCTTCAAGAACCTGCTTTCCCTGACCCGAAA
>JANOQP010000411.1:0-5186 GCA_031414895.1 Saprospirales bacterium | reverse complement strand
GTTGCCCCTACCCCGCAACCACCGCCGGGCGATGGTAGGGGCAACCCTTGTGGTTGCCCTTTTGAGGGGTTGCAACCCTTGTGGTTGCCCTTTTGAGGGGTTGCAACCCTATTTTTTTTTCCGGAACATTTCGAGCATCCTATTGGTCACGACAAAGCCGCCAACGACGTTCAAAGTGCCCAGCACGACGGCCAAAAAACCGAGGACGAGCGCCAGCGTGTTGTCGCCCGAAGCGTGGCCCATGACGATGATCGCGCCGATGATGACGACCCCGTGGATCGCGTTCGCGCCCGACATGAGCGGCGTGTGCAGGACCGCCGGGACGTTGGAAATGACCTCGATGCCGAGGAAAACGGACAGCACGACGACGTAGATCATCTGCTGGTTTTGGGCGAAAAATTCAAAAAGGCCGTTCATGCGGTGTATTTTTTGATTTGAAAAATTGGTCTATAAACTGATGCCGAGCCTCAAATTGAACGAGACCGGTTTGCTGTCAATGTTTGATGGGAGGAATGTTGTGGGCTCTTTTTGGAAAAAATTGGTCGCCCGTTTTTCCGCGTTCAGGCCGATCCAATACCTGCCTAGATGCTGCTCAAAACCCAACCGGAGGCCAACGCTCATCCGCGCGACCTCGGCCACGGCTCGGTCTTTTATGGTTTCTTTGAAATAGGTGCAGGTTTCCATGCCGTTTTCGTCAATATTATGGTCGATGCCAAAACTTTCATGTTTTTCTTGGGAGAAAACCGGGCAAGCCAAAAAGCCGCCAACCGTAGCGGCCAACTTTTTTTGGAAAAAACGCCGCCGCGCCTCGAACGGGATTTTCAGCTCAATGACCCGATAAACCGGTGTTGAATTGATTGTTCCCAAATCGCTGATCGAGTTCGTGTAATTGCACTGGTTGAAATTGGTGAACGGAGGGACATACCCATAGATCGTGTCCTTATGGAGCAGTTCGGTGTTGAATGTGTAGTTCTCCGTTTTTGTGAATTTGAACATGGCCAACTCAACCCCGCTGGAAATGCCCCATTTTTCATTGATCCGCCAGTTCATCCGTGCGCCGACGCCGAAATTCAGGCCAACATTAAAAACGGTCTCGATTTGGCGGTCGACCCTGAAATATTCGTGGGTATAGGTCGAATCGTTGCTGGAAAAGTCCAGCTTTCTATAAAGGTCGTATTCGTATTGGCCGGAAAAGGTCGATTTTGGCATTGAAAAATCGCCCCCGGTCACAAAAAAGTCCAGCCTTTGCGAAAAGGCCGCCGTGGAAATTGACAACAAAAAAAGAAGTGTGCGGAGCTTGTTTTTCATGGTTCGATCGATCACGCTTTCAACCGTTCGCTCACCACCTCGCCCCCGTGCGTCACGCAGGTTGCGGCGATGATATCGTCCTCAAAATTGAGATTGATCTCGCCTTTCACGACGACGAGTTTCAGGAAATTGAGCATGTTTTTTGAAAAAAGTGCGCTCGCATCGCGCGGCAAACTGGCCGGGAGGTTCGAGTTCCCGATGATTTTCACGCCGTGCACTTCGATGGTCTCGCCGTTCTCGGTCAGGCCGCAGTTGCCGCCCGAACTGGCCGCGAGGTCCACGATGACCGAGCCGGGCTTCATCGCCGCGACGGTCTCCTTTCGGATCAAAAGCGGTGCTTTTCGCCCCGGGACCTGCGCGGTGCATATAATAATGTCCGCTTGCGCCGCATGGTCGTGGATGAGCTGGGCCTGTTTTGCCTTGAACTCGTCGGTCTGTTCGATTGCGTAACCGCCCGCGGCTTTGTTTTCGACCGCGCCCTCGACCTCCACGAACTTCGCGCCGAGGCTCAAAACCTCCTCCTTCGCGGCAGCCCGCACGTCGAACGCCTCGACGATCGCGCCGAGCCTTTTCGCCGTCGCAATGGCCTGCAAACCGGCCACGCCCGCGCCCAAAATGAGCACTTTGGCGGGCTTGATGGTCCCTGCTGCGGTCATGAACATCGGCAAAAATGACGGCAAACTGGCCGCTGCGACCAGCACCGCTTTATACCCGGCGACCGTCGCCATCGAGCTCAAAACGTCGAGTGCCTGCGCCCGCGTCGAGCGCGGGGCGAGGTCGAGGCTGAACGCCGAGACGTTTTGTTTTTGCAAAAAAGGGATGTTCTCCCGCTGGCCGAGCGGGTTGAACTGCCCGACCACGATTTGGCCGGATTGCATTTGCCCGATTTCATGTTCCGAAAAAGGCTGGATATGCAGGATGATTGTCGCTGTCCGATAGATTTCGTCGAAAGAAGTGATGGTCGCGCCATTTGCTTCGTAGGCCGCGTCGCTGAAAAACGCGCCCGCTCCGGCGCCCCGTTCGACGAGTATTTTTTCGAGGCCCAGTTTTTTGAGCGCGGGCAGTTCGGTTGGGGAGAGGGCGACCCGTTTTTCGCCCCCGGTCTCGGCTAAAATTCCTATGATCATAATTTGGTCAGAAACTCCATTAAAATTTGAAGTGCCAAAAATATTCACGAAACCGGAATTGCGCCCCGGTCGCGGTTTTTTTCCAAAAAACCGACCGGTCATCAAAAATGGGCTGGATGGAACGAAACTGATATTGCCCGGACGATATGCCTATTTTGGCCGCTTGAAATCCAGTTTTTATGAAAAAAATCATGCTTGCCGCCGCCGTTTTGCTGGCCGCTAATTTCGCCCTCGGCCAAAAAACGGTCATCCATTGTGGCCGCCTAATCGACGGCATCGCCGACGAGCCGATGGCCGAGATGACCCTCGTTTTGGAGGGAAACAAGATCGTTGATGTGCAGCGCGGATACCTGAAAAAACCCGACGGCGCGACGCTCATTGACCTAAAAAACCGGACCGTCCTGCCCGGCCTGATGGACATGCACGTCCACCTCGAAGGGCAGCAAAGCCCGACCAGTTATATCGACGGCTTTACCCAAAACAAGCTCGATGCCGCTTTTAAAGCCTATAAATATGGCCAAAAAACGCTCAACGCGGGCTTCACCACCGTCCGCGACCTGGGCGGCGAGGGCGCAAATTTGGCCCTCCGAGATGCCATAAATGATGGTACGGTGACCGGGCCCCGCATCTTCACGGCGGGCCATATGATCTCGATCACGGGCGGCCACGGCGACGGCTCGAACGGCGCACGCGACGAACTTTGGGGTGCGCCCGGCGCAGAGGATGGCATCGCCGACGGCCCGGACGCTTGCCGAAAGGCCGTCCGAATCCAGATAAAACGCGGCGCGGACTGCATCAAGATCGCGGCCACGGGCGGCGTTTTGAGCCTCGCCCGCGACGGGAAACGACCGTCCTTTTCTTTGGAGGAAATAAATGCCGTCATCGACGCGGCCAACGATGCCGGGGTGACGGTCGCGGCCCATGCGCACGGTGACGAGGGCATGCGCCGCGCCGTCGCGGCCGGCGTGACGAGCATCGAGCACGGCACGATGATGTCCGAGGCGACGATGGAACTGATGGTCAAAAAAGGGACCTTTTATGTGCCGACGCTCACGGCGGGCCATGCCGTGGCGGACTCGGCGGCGAAGCGCGGTTTTTTCCCGCCGATGATCGCGCAAAAGGCGCTCGAAATTGGGCCACAGATCCAAAAAACATTCGCAATCGCCTATAAAAAAGGGGTGAAAATCGCCTTCGGCACCGATTCCGGCGTGTCGCCGCACGGCCTCAACGGCCTCGAATTTGGCTACATGGTCGAGGGCGGGATGCCGCCGATGGAGGCAATAAAGGCCGCGACCGTCACGACCGCCGAACTTTTGCGCATCCGCGACCGCCTCGGCAGCCTCGAAAAAGGCAAAATTGCCGACATCATCGCCGTCGATGGCGACCCGATCCGCGATATTTCGGCGATGCTCCGGGTGAAATTTGTGATGAAGGACGGGGCCGTTTTTAAAAATGAAAATTAAAATTTCAACCCCATGCGCATAGGATTGATGTCCGACACCCACTCTTTTTTGGATGAAAGGGTCTTTGAGCATTTCGCGGAATGCGACGAAATTTGGCACGGCGGCGATTTCGGCTCGATGGAACTGGTCGAAAAATTGCGGGCGTTCAAGCCCCTGCGCGGTGTTTTTGGCAACATCGACAACCGCGAGATCCAGTCCGAATTTCCGTTCGACCTTTTTTGGGAAACCGCCGGGCTGTCCGTTTTTATGACGCATATCGGCGGCTATCCGGGCCGTTATGTGCCGCGCGTGCGCGAAATTTTGGCGCACAAAAAGCCCGGTCTTTTCATCAGCGGGCATTCGCATATCCTAAAAATCATGCCAGACAAAAACCTCGGTTTGATCCATATCAACCCCGGCGCGTGCGGCAACGAGGGCTGGCACAAAGTGAAAACGCTCGTCCGGTTTTCTATTGAAAAGGGCAAAATGCACTCGATGGAAGTCATCGAACTGGCGAAAAAGTAGCCGGCCCTATTCTAAAAAATAGACCTTCAAAGGTTTTTCGCCCGGGTTTTCCGCCAAATTTTTGAAAATATCCAACACCCCTTTGCGCGTTTCGGGTTTTTCCTTGTTCAAAAAAACATCGGACCCGTGGACGAGGAGCGCGACATTTTCGGCCTCGACCCATGAAAGGTCGGCGAGGCATTCGTCGAGCGCATCGAGGTTTTTTCCGAAATAATCGGGGAAATGAAGCACCCTCGCAACCTGCGCATAAAAAGTGCGGAGCGTCCGGTTTTTCTTGCCAACGAGGTCGGCAACGAACGTTTTTTCGTCAAAAACGGGCAGTTTTTCTGTCAATTCCATCATTGTTCCAATTTTCTAAAAGTCTTGTAATGGTCCTCTGTGTACCATGCCGAGCCGTCGTCGCCTGTCACGAGGCGGTCAGGGCCGCGGTTTTTGCCCGGCGTTTTTTTATGGACATCCCATTCGCGATAGTTGATTTTTCGGCCGTTAGGGCCGGTCTTGGGCAGCCGTTTTTCGCGGTTCTGAAAATCGCGGCCACCGACAAAACCCTCCGGCGCGGCCCCGTTGTCGCGGACAAAAGAAAGCACGTCGAGCACATTTCGCGAGGCACCTTTGTTTTTTTCGGCACTTTGCCCCGGTTTTTGGGCCGATTGGCCGGGCGAACCCGATTTTTGGGCCGGTCGAAAAGCTGGCTCGGCGCGGTTGCAACCGACAATTATCAACAGTATATAAAGGAGAAAACGCATTTTTTTGGGGGCAAAAGTATGATTTGTCTGAACTTTGA
>JANOQP010000410.1:0-3135 GCA_031414895.1 Saprospirales bacterium | reverse complement strand
GTCTTTTATCGTTTTTTGGCTGTAAGTACGAGCCAGATCGAGCAGAAAACCTTCCAACTTCTGTTGCTTTGGGTGAATCTGAGTTTTATCTAAATGGCGAAAAAGTCGACATTACTACCCATTTCAGACGATATCACCCTGCAGAAGGACTCATTGTTTTGTTATTTAGTCAATATAAAAAGACTGTTTACTATGAACTGTCAAATTACACACAAGGAGAAACAGGTGATTTTACAAATACAGCCAATTGGGATATCCTTGAGTCAAATGACGATATCAGTATTGGGTTTTACGAGTTGGACGATTTAGCTGAATCACATTTCGAGATCACTTTGGTTGATACCATAAACCTTGCAGTTTCGGGGCACTACGACTTAACTTTTAAAAGGGCCGTCACTTGGGAAGACAAACCATCACTTGATAGAGCACCCCTTAATCTTGTCTGTCAAGGTGTTTTTCATGAACATTACTATCCTTATTGAAAAATATGAAAAATCTAATTTTTGTCATTTTGCTATTGAATTGGTTTGCTCCAAATGCATACGGAGTGGTACATGTGAACCCTGGTTTTTCCTCAATACTGAAAGTCGAGGCTTTGCCCAAGGCAAAAAAAAAGGTGATTCAAAAACACCTCCATTTGGCCAAAATTTGGAATATGATTGAGGACAAGAAGTGGCATGTTTTTGCAACAGCAGCTTTGGTCATTGCTTTGGTTGCTTTGCTGGGCGGCATAGCCATGCCTTTACTTTTTGTCAGATCGGGATTGCTAATCTACGAATTTGGGTATGCAACGATCCAAATTGCACTTGCTGGCGTTTATTTCGCACTCCGGACCTTGCGGGACATCCAAGCTGAACCCGGAAAGTGGCGTGGAAAGAAAAGAGCGAAGCTTGCGATTGCGATTTGTGCCGCCGTTGTTGCTTTCGTGGTGGTTTGGTTCGGGATTTTGCTTTTCTTTTATTGAAAATTTGGCAGGTCCCGTCCTATTATAATATAGGGTGTGGGAAGGACTTCACGACCCAGCATTTTCAAAACGGGGCTGTTTTTTTGAAGAAATGCCCGACTTCCCCTGCTGGAAGTCGGGCATTCCCTTTTCAAAAACTTCTCAAAAAGATTTTCCAACCCCAATTTTTTTAAAAAACCACCTACTTTTGATAAAAAATCAAATACATGGATACCATCCTAACGGTCAATATCGACGAAATGGACACCAAGTTCGTCGAGACGCTGAAGCGCGACTTCGCCCACACGGCGGCTGAAATCAGGCTGCAGGGACCGTCCGGCAGCGGGGCATTTTTTGCGGAAAGCGATTTTTGGGAGTTTATCGGGCTGCTTGATTGGGCGCAAGAAGGCGACGATGCCAAGGTGGTCGAACCGCTCGTCGGCCATCTGGCCAATCAGCCCCTGTCGCATATCTACCGGTTCTCGGATGTTTTGGCGGAGAAGCTCTGGCAGTTGGACACCCGCGCCCATGCACAGGTTTTTCTGGACGACCCGGAGGAGGAGGGCTATCTGTCGGTCGATGATTTTCTATACACGCGCTGCGCTGTTGTCGCCAACGGGCCTGATTATTACGAAAAAGTGCTGAAAAGCCCTGCCAAAGTGCCGAAGGATTTGACGTTCGAGCCTTTGCTGTACATCGCACTGAAAGCATATAAGCGGAAGACTGGCAAGGATTTCACGGCCATTCCCGCCCGCAATTATGAGACGTACAGCAACAAAGGAGGCTGGGCAAAATAGCAGGAAGTTATGTCAGAACACGGCAACTCGAACAAGAACTTCAAAACGAACCACCTGTACGAAATCAGGGATTCGGTGGATGACGATGTTTTCAAGTACGGCATCAGCCATGACCCGATCGAAGAGGACGGTTGTTCCAACCGGATGCGGGTCCAGGTTGATTTCTTGAACCTGGGCGTGAAGTGGCTTCGGTTTTTTGCCCGGATCTTGATGTTCGACATTCCTGGTAAAAAGGAAATGAAGCGGATCGAGCGGGCGCAAATCAGGAAATACCGGGAGGAATTCGGGCAAAACCCGCGTGGGATTAAGGACGATGGACATCCAGTCAGGCGATTTTCTATTAAAAAAACAGCCGCCCCCATCCCCGGAGCGGCTGCTTTTTTGCCCAAAACGATGCTTTCAAAACTTATGGAAAACTTCAAAAAAAAGTTTTTTCAGAAAAAAAACAACCAAACGGTACGCGGTCTAAAAAGTAAAACTACTTTTGCACTCGCTTTTGAAAAATGGGCTTTGCCGCCCGCAAAATCTCAAAATATCGCCATTTTCTGTGGCGGTAAAAAGAGTTGATAATTTCTAAAAAGAGGCATGAATCAGAAAATTCGCATCAAACTTCGCTCGTACGATCACAATCTCGTGGACAAGTCCACCGAGAAAATTGTGAAGACCGTGCGCACAAGCGGTGCCGTCGTTTCTGGTCCGATTCCGCTGCCCGTTGAAAAAGAGATTTTTACTGTCCTGCGTTCGCCGCACGTCAATAAGAAAGCTCGCGAGCAGTTCCAACTTCGGACCCACCGTCGGTTAATCGAAATTTATTCGCCCACCCAGAAAACGGTGGACGCACTTTCGAAATTGGAACTTCCCAGCGGGGTTGACATCCAAGTCAAATTGTCGTAATTGGCGAAATCGCGGTTGACCGCTGCCGCATTTTTGCGCAGCCAATTCCAAGGTTTCCTTTATTATTTCTTGAAAATAAAACTGCGCTTTCCTGCACAGTTTTCGGTGGACGAACGGCCTTTGGCATTTTGTCGATACGGAAATGTGCCGTCCCAAAAAGATGACCGGGAAGGTCGCGGATTTCAATCATACGCTCTAATTCATTTAACGTGAACGGACTGATTGGTAAAAAAATCGGCATGACCAGCATGTTCGACGCAACCGGCAAAAACATCGCCGTGACCGTCATCGAAGCTGGCCCCTGCGTCGTGACGCAGGTCAAGACCGATGACACCGATGGCTACAGCGCACTCCAGCTCGGATTCGGCGCAGCCAAAGCCAAAAACACAAATGCACCGAAGACCGGCCACCTCGCGAAAGCGGGCCTCGCCGAAACCCCGGTGCGCGAGCTCATCGAGTTCCGCGACATGACCATTGCCAAATCGCTCGGCGAGTCGATCG
>JANOQP010000409.1:0-8639 GCA_031414895.1 Saprospirales bacterium | reverse complement strand
CAAACAATGCGTATCGGGTCGCAGACCCTCACGAGCGATGGCCGTTTTATTTGAAAAAAGGAAGAAACCCGGCTCGTTTTGACAGCAAACCCACCCATCACATTCGACCCAAAAGCCGCCGCCGCCCGCCTCGAAGGCATCGCCCGGCGGACGCCGCTCATCCGGCACGACGGACTTTCGCGTCGTTTTTCGGCCAATATCTGGCTGAAAAGGGAGGATTTGCAGGTCGTTAGGTCGTACAAACTGCGCGGCGCGTTCAACCTGATGGGCCAACTTTCGGCGGCAGAACTGCGGCGCGGCGTGGTCTGCGCATCGGCGGGAAACCACGCGCAGGGCTTCGCTTTTTCGTGCAAAAAACTGGGCGCACGCGGCACGGTCTTCATGCCGGTCATCACCCCAAGGCAAAAAATCCGTCAAACAGAACTGTTCGGCGACGGCTTTATCGAGATCCGTTTGGTCGGCGACACGTTCGACGACTGCGCGGCGGCGGCCAAGATTTTCACCCTCGAAAACGGCCTGACCTTCGTCCCGCCGTTCGACGATTCGCGGATAATCGAGGGCCAGGCGACCGTCGGGCTGGAAATTTTGGAAGACCAGCCGGACGTGGATTTCCTGTTTTTGCCCGTCGGCGGGGGCGGTTTGGCGGCTGGCGTGGGCCTTTTTTTTCAAAAAAATTCACCCAAAACGGCCGTCATCGGGGTCGAACCGGAGGGCGCGGCGGCCATGTTCGAGGCATTGAAACTGGGGCGACCCGTCATTTTGGAAAAAATCGACCGATTTGTGGACGGCGCGGCTGTCCGGCGGGTCGGCGACCTCACTTTTGAGATTTGCCGCTCGGTCCTGTTGGAGGTCGCGCTCGTCGCCGAGGGCCTTGTTTGCTCGACGATTTTGAAATTGTACAACGAGGATGCGATTGTCGCCGAACCTGCGGGCGCGTTGAGCATCGCCGTTTTGGACAGTTTTTCTGAAAAAATAAGGGGCAAAAACGTCGTCTGCATCATCTCCGGCTCGAACAACGACATCAGCCGGATGCCCGAAATCGCCGAGCGGTCGCTACAATACGAGGGGCTGAAACACTATTTTTTGGTGCGTTTTGCGCAGCGGCCCGGTGCGTTGCGCGAGTTTTTGAACCACGTCCTCGGCCCGACCGACGACATTGTGCGGTTTGAATATTTCCAAAAAACGAACAAGGAGACCGGCCCCGCCCTCGTCGGCATCGAGCTGCAAAAGCGCGGCGACTATGCTGTTTTGATGGAAAACATGGCGCGGCGCGGCATTGATTTTTCGGAGATAAACAAGGATGACAAGCTGTTCGGGTATTTGGTTTGAGCACAAAAGACCACCGCTTATTCAGGTGTCCAAGAAAAGTAGGTAATCAACTCCCTCAATTTTTTCACCAACAAATGAACACGGGTATTCGGATTGGCGGCTATTGGCGGGCGGCCAAGCTGGGTTTCAAAAAGTCGTTCGGCACGCCTGATTGCCGCGCTTTCGTCTCCGAGCAACCTGATTTTTTCGATGATTGCCGGGTTTCCATGTTGATAGGTAAAGTTTTGAAAACCCGACCTTCGTTGGATTTCGGCTTCCAATAGCCGATAAATGTCTTGTCGAGGGAGAGCGGTTCGACTGTCCACATTGGTCAGGTGGAGCAATAGCCAAAGCTCGAAAACCTCGTTGCTGTAAGCGAGTTCGATGTTTTGTTGCCCGCCGATTTCAAACGCGTCATTGAACCGCTGGGTTTTTGTCCCATTTTCATCAGCATCGTCCTTGTCAAAAACCGCCCAAACGGTATCCACTTCTTTGCCCGATTCTTCTTGCAATTTGTCGCGCTCGGCAACCGCCCGTTCGACCACTCCGAGCGGGTCGCGGCCAGTGCCAACGGTTTTCAGAAAGAGGGTTTTATCCGGGATTTGAGCTTTAAATTGACCGAAATAAACCGGTTCGGTTTGCTCGTCTTCGCAAACGATGAGGAACAAATATTGATAGGTTCGGTATCGGACCGGGCGTTGTTCTGCTATTTCATCTCGGGTATCCGCTTTAAGCCCGTTGCCTTTTTTTGCCATAAATCAAGATGTTTTTAGCGGCAGGAAAATGGGGACAGCACCGTAACGGCCCTCAAAATAACGCTTCTCTTTATCGACATCGGGTCGTTCCTTTTGACCATTTTCTCCAAGATAGCGGAAATCGGAGAGCGAATAAATTTCAGTGGACTCCCACTTGTTCTTCTCAACAAAATATATCTGGTCGCGCCGGAGAGTCGAATATGTGAGCAAATTGGTATCATGGGTAGCAAAAATCAACTGTGCGTCGTTGGGGTTGGTGGCCTTTTCCAAAAATGTCTTGATGATGTCCAGCGTCAGGTGGGGGTGCATTTTGGCCTCGATTTCATCAATAATCAGCACGCCGCCATTGACCAAAGCCCATAAGATAGGGCCACTTAAATGAAATGCTTTGTTCGTACCGGCAGATTCGAATTCTTCCATTTTCCATGAAATGTATTCCTCCGTCGGGTTTCCATCGGCATCGTAAAGTCGATGTTTGGCGGAAACGGAGAAGCCTTTTTTGCCCGACAATTGATTGGCAAGAAGGCCCCGCAGCCCTTCGTTCATATTTTCGGGCAGGTCTGTGGAATCAAAATCCTTGGAAGCAACGGCCAAGCCTGTAAAGCCCAAGTTCAGCCTTGTCAGAAAATTTTCAATTCGTTCCCGATAACCGTCTTCCCAGAGCGTTAGTGTTTCGAGCATTTTACCTTTAGTGTTCAACCCGTCAATCATGTTGAAATGCTGGAACCATTGAAAAATGCTTTTGGCTTCCTCGACATTCAGCATATCGCAGGTTGACAGAAAGAGCGAATTGGGCCTGGTCACCTCAATGGCGGCATCCAAATTTTTGGTATTGCCTTTCAGTTTAAACCCGCCGAACGTCTCGATTTCATCCCCTTCGCGCAAAAAAAGAGGCACTTCTCGGCTGTCGGCCTTTCTATAAAGCCATTCCTTGACCACTTCTGTTTTGGAAAATTCGAGGCCATACCGGTATTTTTTTCCGTCCTTCAAAAAAGTGATTTCAAAACGGGTCGGCTTTTTGTCCCAGCCTTCGCGAAGCATAAAAGGCTCAAAAGGGAGTGGCGTGGTGGAGGACGCCCGGGCCGACAGGTGCAATAGCCTATCCATAAGGCTCATTGCCAGCAACAAATTACTTTTACCGCTGGCATTGGCCCCATAAAACGCAATGGCGTTGAGCGCCTCTTGTTTCCCGTTTGAAAATATGTTGGCAGGATAGTCCTTCTGTTTGGGCGCGGGCGCAAAGCTGATGATTTGCTCTTCACCAATGGAACGAAAGTTGGCGACCCTAAATTCAATCAACATGGCTTTTTTTGTTTAAAAATTTGCAACAAAGGTATAGTTCGGTTTTAAATCGAACATGAACTTGTCAATTATTTTTTCTTGTATTGACTTTTGTGGATGGGCTTAACCGATCTTCACCCTTATTTTTTTAAAAAAAATCAATCCAATGCGCCTCCTATTCCCCGCCCTCGCCCTCCTCGCCGCCTGTTCGCAAAAGCCAAAAACGCCCGTCGAAAGCACCAATTCGCCCCTGATTTTCGTCGGGACGTACACCGAAAAGCTCGGCCATGTGGACGGCAAGGCGACGGGCATTTACACCTGTCGCTTCGATACTGTGAGCGGTTCGCTGACGGTCATCGACTCCGTTTGCGACCTCGCCAACCCGTCGTTTTTGACCGTCTCGCCCGACCGGAAAACCCTTTTTGCCGTCGGCGAAAACGGTGGCACGGCGGCGCGACCGTTCGGCAGCGTGGCGGCCTACGCCATCGGCGAGCGCGGGAAATTGCGGAAAATCAACGAAGTTTCGTGCCACGGCATCGCGCCCTGCCATGTCTCGACGGATGCCGCCGGGCGGTTCGTTTTCGTGGCAAACTATGTGACGGGCGACGTGCTTTCTTTCGGAATTCGGCCCGACGGCGGCCTGACCGATTCGATTTGCCGGGCAAAACACGACGGGAAATCGCCAAATGCCCATCAGGTTTTGGCCGCGCCAAACGCCAAAATATGGTCGGTCGATAAGGGTGTGGATGCAGTTTTCTCCTTCAACCTTGCGCCCGACGGTCGGCTCATTTTGGAAAACAAATTCTCGACCGCGACCGGCGCAGGCCCGCGCCACCTCGATTTTCACCCGACCATCGCGGGGCGTTTCGCGTTGATAAACGAGCTGAACAGCACGATTTTGGTTTGCCAAACGGATGAAAAAACGGGAAAAATGGCCGTTCTGGATTCCATTTCGACGCTCCCGGCAGCTTTTTCGGGCAAAAATTCCTGCGCCGAAATCCAATGGCACCCGAACGGCCGCTGGCTCTACGGCGCCAACCGGGGACATAATTCGATTGTCATTTTGGCCTCGGACGCGGCGACGGGCAAGCTCTCGGTCATCGCCCACGAACCGACGCGGGGCGAAATCCCCCGCAGTTTTTTGGTGATGCCGGGCGGCAAATGGTTGCTCGCGGCGAACCAAAATTCGGGCAACGTCGCCGTTTTCAGGATTGACGCGGCGACCGGAAAATTGGCCGCCGTGGGCCAACCTGCGCGGGTGGCGACACCGGTCTGTTTGAAGGTTTGGTGAAAAGGGCGCGGTCATTTTTCCAATAGGCCGCCGCCGCTTGGCTGCGCCAATTTTGCCCAGCCGAGCACGGTGGCCGCGCTCCGGTTTTGCTGTTCCGAGCCGCCGTAAATGATGAAACTATCGTCCGCCGGGAGGCCGCTCGCCGCCTGAAAATGCCGGATGCCCCGGAAAAAATCGTCCTGAATGGTCTTGCCAGCTTTGATTTCGATGGCAAAAAGGCGCGTTCCGAGGTCGATAATCAGGTCAACTTCATGCACCTCGTTTTGTCGCCAAAAATAAAAACCTGGCCGCTCGCCCCGGTTGAGCGTGTTTTTGCGCAGCTCGTTGATGACGAAATTCTCAAAAAGGCCGCCCTTTGAAAAATGGGTGTTGAGCTGTTCGACGGTGCGGATGCCGAGGAGCGAACAGGCGAGGCCCGTGTCGTAAAAATAGAGCTTTGGCATCTTGGTGATGCGCTTGTCGAAATTGCGGTGAAAAGGCTGCGCCGTGAACGCGATAAAGCTGGTTTGCAGCACGCTCAACCACCGCCGGACGGTCTGGAAACTCACGCCGAGGATGGCGCCCATTTCCGAAAAATTGACGATTTGGCCCACTCGGCCCGCGCAAAGCGACAGGAATTGCTGAAAAACATCGGCATTTTCGATGTTCACCAATTGCCGCACGTCCCGTTCGACGTAGGTCGCCGTGTAGTCGCGCAGCCAATCCGATGGCACCAGGTCTCGGTCGTGTATGCGCGGGTAAAACCCTTTTATCAACAGCGGTTCGTAGTCGGCGACGGCCCGCCCGGCTGCCCAAAGTTCCTCCATCGAGAGCGGGAGAAGGTGAAAAATGGCCGCCCGCCCCGCCAAACTTTGCGAGACCTGTTCCATCAGCAACAGATTTTGCGAGCCGGTGAGGATGAACTGGCCCGCCGCCGGGTCGTCGTCCACCGCGAGTTGGATGTACGAAATCAGTTCTGGTGCGTATTGCACTTCGTCCAAAATGAGCGGCGGACGGTGCTGTGCGAGGAAGCCTTTTGGGTCTTTTTTGGCGAATTGCCGCAGTTCGATATCCTCCAAACTCAAATAGCGGTGCGCCGGGAATGCCGCTTTTGAAAGCGTCGTTTTCCCCGATTGGCGCGGGCCGGTTATCGTCACGACGGGCATTTGCGTGGCGGCGGCGAGGAGCTTTTCCGTTATTTTTCGTAAAATCATGGACGTAAAATTATGCAAATTACACTTTCAAAATGCAGATTGAACATTTTTTTAATTTTTAGGATTTCAAAACCGGGTTTTCAAAAAAGGTTTTTGCCGTTGCCGCCAATCCCATTTTTCATTTTCCAAACAAAAAACCGCCGCGCCTTTCTTTTCAAAAAATCCAATTTGGCCGCTTTTGACAAAAACAAACCGATTCGTTGAAGTTTGGTTTTAGCCATTTTTTTGGTTATAAAAATGGGCTGTTCGCCATTGATAAAGTAATTTTACCCTTCATTGCGGGAAATAAAATTTTTGGACACCACCTCGCCGCGCCCGCCCTTTCCACTTTTTTTCTGCCACATGGGCATATAGCGCATTCGCATGGACCACATAATTTGTGAACTATGTGAATGCCCTATATGCCTATGTGTTTCAAATTTTAAAAGCATGAAAGGACTTTACCGGCCCGAATTCGAGCGCGACGCTTGCGGCATCGGCTTTATCGCCAACCTCAAAGGCAACAAGGACCACCAGACCATCGGCGACGCGCTGACCATCCTCGAAAACATGGCCCATCGCGGCGCGTGCGGCCACGAGGCCAACACGGGCGACGGCGCGGGCATCCTTATCCAAACGCCGCACGAGTTTTTTTTCGAGGAATGTCTGCGGCTCGGCGTGCATTTGCCGGCGTTCGGCCGCTACGGGGTGGGCGTGGTTTTTTTTCCGAAAAAGTTGCGGCTGCGCGAGGAGTGCCGTGCCGTGTTTGCCCGCGCCGCCGAACGGGTCGGGCTGGAAATTTTAGCGTGGCGCGCCGTGCCGACCAACCCGGCGGAACTTGGCGCAACGGCCCTCTCGGTCGAGCCGGAAATCGAGCACGTTTTCATCAATTGCCCCGACCAAATCGGACAGCCGGACAAGTTCGAGCGCAAACTTTTTATCCTCCGAAATTATGCGACGCACCTCATCGAAAGCACCGTCCGCGCCGACGAAATCGGCTTTTACATAGCCTCGATGTCGTACAAAACGGTCGTTTATAAAGGCCAATTGACCTCCGAACAGGTGCGAGGCTATTTCCCCGACCTTCAAAACCCGCACCTCGTGAGTGCGTTCGGGCTGGTGCACTCGCGGTTCGCGACGAACACTTTTCCGTCGTGGAAGCTCGCGCAGCCGTTCCGTTTCATCGCCCACAACGGGGAAATCAACACGCTCGCGGGCAACCTCAACTGGCTGAAAACGAGCGAAAACAGCTTTGTTTCCCCTTATTTTTCAAAAGAAGAGCTCGAAATGCTGCGGCCCATCGTCGCCAGCGGCCAGTCGGACTCGGCCTGTTTGGACAACATGATTGAGCTTTTGACGCTCTCCGGTCGGTCGCTGCCGCACGTTTTGATGATGCTCATCCCGGAGGCCTGGGACGGCAACGACCAGATGGACCCGGTGAAAAAGGCATTTTATGAATTTCACGCCTCTTTTCAGGAGCCGTGGGACGGGCCGGCGGCAATCTCGTTCACCGACGGGCGGCTCATCGGCGCGACGCTCGACCGCAACGGACTCCGCCCCTCGCGCTATTGCCTGACCCACGACGACCGCGTCATCATGGCCTCGGAGACAGGCGTTTTGCCGATTTCCCCAGAGTTGATAAAGGAAAAAGGCCGTCTGCAGCCCGGCAAAATGTTCGTCGTGGACCTCGAAAAAGGCTGCATCCTCCCCGACGAGGAACTGAAAGCCATGATTTGCGGCCAAAAACCGTACGCCGATTGGCTCAACCGCCACAAAATCCGCCTCGACGAACTGCCGGAGCCTCGCGTCACCTTCGCCCCGCTCGGCTCGGCGCAGGTTTTCACCTACCAAAAAGCGTTCGGCTACTCGACCGAGGACCTCGACACGCTCCTCGCACCGATGGCCCTCGACGGAAAAGAACCCATCGGCTCGATGGGCGTGGACGTGCCGCTGGCCGTTTTGAGCGACCAGCCGCAGCACCTTTCGAGCTATTTCAAACAGCTTTTCGCGCAGGTCACCAACCCGCCAATTGACCCGATACGGGAGCGGATGGTGATGAGTTTGGCCACTTTTTTGGGGAATATCGGCAACCTTTTGGTCGAAGACCCGCTCACGAGCCATACGGTCGCGCTCCCCCACCCCGTTTTGACCGACCGCGAACTGGAAAAAATCCGCTCGATCGACACGGGCGTTTTTCAGGCGAAAACGCTCCAAATGTACTTTCAGGCCGACGGCAAACCGGGCAGTTTGGAGAAGGCCCTGAAACGGATTTGCCGCTACGCGAGCGACGCGGTGGAAGATGGTTTTCAGGTTTTGGTGCTGTCCGACCGGGCAATCGACAGCGGCCACGCGGCTGTGCCGAGCCTCCTTTCGTGCGCCGCCGTGCATCACCACCTCATCCGAAAAGGCTATCGCGGCAAGGTCGGCATCGTCGTCGAAGCGGGCGATGTTTGGGAAACGCACCATTTCGCCTGTCTCGTTGGCTTCGGCGCGACGGCAATCAACCCATATTTGGCGCTCGCCAGCATCCGCGACATGAGCGAAAACGGGCGGCTTGAAACCCAGTTTTCTTTTCAAAAATTGGAAAAAAATTACATCAAATCCGTCAACGATGGCCTCTTGAAAGTCTTTTCCAAAATGGGCATTTCGACGCTCCAATCGTATCAGGGCGCGCAGATTTTTGAGATAATCGGCCTCGGATCAGAGGTGGTTCACCAATATTTTACGGGCGCGGTCAGCCGGATTGAGGGGCTTGGGCTGGATGAAATTGCGCGGGAGACGCTGGCGAAGCACCGGTTTGCTTTCAGCCCCCCCCAGCCCCCCCGGAGGGGG
>JANOQP010000408.1:0-4651 GCA_031414895.1 Saprospirales bacterium | reverse complement strand
GTCGCGTTGCCGTAGCCAAAGCCCAAGACCCGGAACACGGCCTCGATACTGGCGAGGAGGACGAGGAGGACGAGCGCGTTTATCAGGAGGAGCCTAATTTTCATGTGCGGGTCATTTCCAGATGGGCATTTTCAAAAGTTGTTGCCCGACCTGATGGGCCATTTCGTCGTGGCCTTTTGCGTTCGGGTGGCCATCGAACCTATAAAAATAGGCCGATTTGTCGGGCAGGGCGCGAAAGCCCTCGGTCAGTTGGACATAGGGCAGCCCATTGCCCTCGGCAACGGCGCGATAGATGGAGTCCACTTTGTTGTTTTGCTCGATGCGGGCATCGAGCGAATCGGTAAAATTGCGGACGACCCGGTGGCCGACATAGATATTGAACGGCAGGTTGACAAAAACGAGCTTCGCGCCATTGTCCCGGCAAAAGGCCGACATCTCCGCAAAATCGCGCGCCATTTTCGCCGCCGACCATGCCGTGGCGGGGTTTTGGGGCGTATTGGCATCGATGTGCCGGGCCGGAAAATCAACGTACTGTTCAAAAAGCCCCGTGTTCAGGTTGCCCGATCGAAAGAGTATTTTCACCGAGTCCGGGAGGTTTTCAAATCGCGCTTTGTGGGCCGGGGCCAGTTTTGGGACTTGTGTATTGACCGCATTGCCCCATTCCTCGGCCAAGTTGGCCTCCCACGGGTTTTTGCGCCCGAGCATTTTGAGGGTGTTCTTAAAAGCATAGCGAAAAAATTCCCGCCCCGAGTCAAGGGCAATGGCACAGGTTTTCAAAAACCAGCCACCGCTTGGGGCTTTCTGCGCGGCCCGGTCCTCGGAAAGCTGCGCCAGGTCGTCGCCTTGCAGCACCCCGACGAGCACGAGGTCGGGCTTCAAGGCGGGGACGGCGCGCCACATGTGCTTTTTATAGACCCCCGTGTGGTTGCCGGCCTGCCCGCAGTTGATGACCTGTGCCGTGGGCTGCCCGTTGGCCTTCAAGTATGTTTCAAGCCGGGCGGGCCAGCTGTCGCCAATGTCCACGCCCCAACCAAAGGTCCAAGAATCGCCGAAGCAGAGGATTCGGTAGTTTTCGCCTTTTTCAACCGGGAACTCTCGGTCGCGCAGCCCCATGCTGTTGATCGTTGCCGTGCAATCGAACTCGACCGTTTTGAGGCGCACTTGGGTCATCGGCTCAAAAACCAGCCCTTGTTTTGACGGGAGGGCAAGGGGCAAAAGGCTGTCGATAAAAATGAGCAGGGCCAAAAAAATGCCCAAAAAGGCGAGCGAAAAAGTGAGGTTGCCCAAACGCGCCCCCATCCTGTCGCGGCGCAAAAAATAGATGGCCAATAGGCCCAAAAGAAAAACAGCGGTAAAAAAGAGGGCAACCGACTTGATCGCCACGACGGGCGTTTGCCTGTAAATAAGGTAAAAGGTCAGTGGGTTCCAAAAAGCCAGGGCCAGTGCGACGAAAAAAATATGGATCGTGTTTTTTGTCTTCATTGCTCAATAGTTCGTTTTCCCGTGGTTGCCGGACGGTTCACCGCCCGCCTGTTTTGTCGAGTATGCCCGCCAACCGGGCGTTGTATTGTTCGTACGAAAATTCATTTTTCCGCTCGGCCGTGTTCCGTGTTTTTTCCGCCAAATGACCCTCCTCGAAAAGCAGTTTGATCGTCGAGGACAGGTCGGTGATGCTGCCCCTTTTGAAGACCTGGCCCGCGTTTCCAATCGCCTCGATCATGGCCTCCTGGTCGGAGGCGATGACCGGCACGCCCATCGAAAGCGCTTCGGCAATGACAAGGGGGTTGCCCTCCGTATGGGTCGAGGACGGCACGACGAGAGCCTTTGACCGCAGGTACGCCTCGATGAGTTGTTCGCGGTCCAAGCGGCCGAGGAAAATGATGTCAAGTTTCCGCTCTTTGGCATGGGCCAAAAGCTCGGTCTCGTGCTCGCCCTCGCCCGCAAAGGCCAGGGTCAGGCACAAGCGCGGCTTCAACCTGGCAACGGCATCGACCAAATGAAAAATGCCCTTTCCATCGATCAAGCGGCCCACGAAAAGCAGGTCGTAGGTTTTTTCGATGCCCTGCTGGGCCTTTTTTGCGCCAATTTGCCCAAGCTCCGGGTCAATCGGGTTGGGCAGTGCCACCACCAAATGGCCCGGGAGCGACCGTTCGAGGAGCGATTTCGCATGGCGGCTGACCGTCACGCTCATCTTTGCCCTGCCGGCCATGAACTGCCTTATTTTTTCGGAAAAAAAAGTCCCGTCCTCGCGGTGATAGAGCGTGGACATTTGATAGATCGGGACATATTTTTTGTTCAAGAACAAAGCAATGGCGCAGATATTCATCGACAGTCCCCCGTTCACAAAAACAAAATCGGCCTTTTTGATGCAGTCGAAATGGGCCTGGCGGCTGCGGCTCCTGATGGTCTTGAAGGAAAATGCGCGCCCGTCCGTTTCCAGGGTCTCGGTCAGCACGGTCGCGTCGTGCCCCATTTCCGTCAGGGCATTGGCGAGGGTGAAGGTGTTGCGCTCCAAGCCGCCCAGATCGGGCAAAAAGGTGCGGGCATAGATCAGTATCCTCATGTTTCCAAAGGCCCGGTTTGCGACTGCGCGAGCGCATTTTTTTCCCTTAAATAATACATTTTGTCCACCAGCATGATCCCGAAAAAGGCATAGGTGCACTGGTTGCTGTTGAAGACGATTTGCAGGAACATGAAAATATAGAACAGCAGCGGGGCCGAAAAATAGATCGGTATCCTCAACTGGGACATGAGGTAGAGCAGCAGCATCACCCGGATGATGAACAAAAAATAGCCGCCCTCAATGATGACCCGCTCTTGCTCGGCCTCGTACGCGGGCAGCAGGTGCGAGCCGCCCCATTTGGAGGTCGCGCCCTGATAGGTCGCGCCCAGCCCGATGCCAAAAGCGGGGGAATGCCCGGTGTAATTGATCAGCGCGTCGAAGGTCAGCAGCACCCGATCGGAGGATTCGCCGGAGGATTGGCCATGCTTCACGCGACCCGAAAAGGCCTCGTAGGCCTTTTCCACGAAGGGCAGTTTTTCGCCCACATTAAAGACGACGGCCAGCATGGCCACGCAGGCAACCAGCGCCACGGCCTTGATTTTATTTCCCGCAGAGCCATAATTTAGGAAGCCAAAGGCCGTCGCCATCACGAACGGCAGCACCACGGAACGGCTCCCGTTCATAAAAGAGGCCACGAGCCCCAGCACCATCAGGCCATAAATGACGAACAGTTTGCGCTTGTTTTCGAGCATCAGGGCCCAAACGAGCATCCCGAAAAACACCAAGAACGCCCCATAACCGGTGATGTACGAAAACGTCCCGATGATGCGCGTGCCCATGTCGTCGCCGAAGCCTTTGGTCGCGTTTTCGTCCCGCACATATTGGTTGATGACGTGGTCGGGCGACAGGCCAAATTGCATAAACCCCAAAAGGGCCTCGACCACGCAGGTGATGGCCATTGCCCCAACGAGCTGTTCGATCGGGAACGAATCGCGCTCTTTTACATAGATCAATATCATGAGCCAAAAACCGAGGTGCAGCACAAAACCGAAAATACTGTGGTACAAAGTATGGCTCAACGGGTTGAGGGCAAGCGCGGCGAGCACGAGCACGATCGGCAAGATCGGGAAATAAAGAAGCCCCCCTTTTTCGCGCCGCATGAAATAGGTCAATAATATCGGCGACGCGATTTGCACCAAAAGCAGCATCCCCTCAATCGCCGCACTGCCCGAAAATACCCATTTCCGCAACGCGCCGCTGAAGGTCGTGTAGAGGAAATAACCGAGCAGGAGCTTGCGGTTGAAGTTCAGGTCTTTTTCGTCGAGCGACATGTCAGTTGTTGCGGTTTTTTGCGAACCAATCGGAGGCGATCGCCGCCCCTTTTTCGGAAACATGGTCGCCGTCGGGGATAAAACAGTCGTCGCCGAGCACGAGGCCGGCAAAATCGACGACCTTCAATTGGTGCACACGGACGGCGGCCTCGTATTTTTGGACGTGCTCGGCAGGGATTTTCCCCTGATAATAATCGTGCAACGGCGTGTTCAAAAAGCGCAGCTCGACCTTTTTTTCGCGGCAGAGCTGGACGGTCTTTTCCAAATATTCGTGGTTGATGGCCGAAAACCCGACCGGTTTGCCGTTTTCGTAAAACTGGAAAAGGGCCCTTTTGTCCATCGATTTTTGTGCCGCTGACTGGCCCTTGAAAATATTTTCATAGCCGCCCATCCACTCTTTTTTCCAGCCCGACTCGATGGCGTTTTTCAAAAGAAGCGAGACGTTTTCTTGATTGTATTTGAGGAACCTCACCTTTTCCGAGTTGGGAAAAACAAAAAAATACCTGGCCGTGATATGCGCGGAATTTTGCCCAAAAATAAAGTCGTCGTAATAATCCGATAAACTGTGAAAACTGAACCCCAAATAGAGCGTGTCTATCGATTCATTGTTGTCCAACAGGTTTTTTATCTTGAAATAGGAGAAATAAAAACACTCACAGTCTTGTGCGATATTGATGCTGTTCGGTATCAATTTATCGTCCATACATTGTTTGACATGGGAATCGCCGGCAAAGACGGTCGTTGGGCACGCCCGCGAAGCTCTGAAGGAGCTCTTTGCGCTTGTCTTCGACGTAATCCATGGTTTCGGCGAGCCTGG
>JANOQP010000407.1:0-2061 GCA_031414895.1 Saprospirales bacterium | reverse complement strand
AAAAAGCCATCAACCTCGAACTAAAAGAGGAATATAAAAAGGGCCGTTTTGGCAAAATAACCGCCGCCGGAGGGACGGAGGACACTTGGGCGTTGCGCGGAAATTTCAACCGGTTCAACAAAAAAGAACAGCTTTCCTTTATTGGCTTTGCCAACAATATCAACCAAACGGGGGTCAATTGGGACGATTATGGCGAGTTTAAGGGCCAAAACACGTTCAACGACAACGACAACGGCGATTTCGGTTTTTCGAACGGGGGCGGGAGGTACCGGTGGTTTAGCGATGACGAGGACTCGCCGCTCAACAATTTCGACGGGCGCGGATTCACGAAAAACCACGGCGGCGGCTCCAACTATAATTTCGACACCAAAAAGTCGAAGTTCAACGCCAATTATTTCTTCAACCAAACCGCGCTCAACCTCGACCAATTGATGGTCCGGCAGACATTTTTGGCCGATTCCTCCTTTTATAACACCGACACACTTGCGAAAAATGATTTTCGGCAAAGCCATGTCGTCGATTCGCGGCTCGTGCAGGAATTTGATTCCACAAATACGTTGATCGTAAAGGGCAAAATCCGCTTTTCCAACAACACATCCGATAGCGAGAGCAACCAGCTTTTTTATTCGGGCAACAACAAAATCTCCAATCAATTCTTTATCGCGAACAACAGTTTGCTCGATTCGTGGCGATTGACAAGCTCGGCGATATTTAGGCACCGCTTCAAGAAAAAAGGCCGTTCGTTTTCCGTTTCGACCGGTTACAATGACTCAAAATCGGACGGCACGGAGGCCCTTTTTTCGGACAATTCATTTATTGACAATGCGGATTTCAACAAGACAATCCGTCAATTGAACACAAAGGGCAACCGCACAAAACAGCTCAAATCGAGCGCACTTTTTACAGAGTCCTTTTCAAAGAAATGGTTTTCCGAAAGTTTTTATAATTTTTCACAATCGATAAACACGGTTGATAGGCAAGTTTCAGACCCGGCGGACAATGCGCGGATAGACGATTTGTCCGTTTTTTATGATTATAAAGTACTGTATAACCGGGCCGGAACGGGAGCCCGTTATTCCAACAACGGGCTTAACTCGTCGATTGGACTGGCTGCGCAACAACTCGTTTTGGACGGCGAGTACGCCCGCGAAAAAAGCGGCGACCCGCTTGCGCCAAAGGTGAATAAAACGTTCAACAACCTCACCCCGAACTTGAACATTTCCTATGAGTCCGCGACCAATATGTTTTATGAAATCGGGTACAGTTTCAATGTCGCGGAACCGGGTTTGAGCGACCTCCAGCCCGTTCCGAACGTGAACAACCCGGCTTTTCGCACCGAAGGAAACCCCGCGCTAACGCCCGAAAAATCGCACGATCTAAGCCTCAATTTCAACCGTTGGAACCCGGCCAAATTTTCGAGCATCGGCATAAATGCGGACCTTAAATTTTACAGTTCGCAGATAGTATATAATACGACGGTGGAGCAAGTTGATTCCATCGGTTTTAGGACGACCACGCGGCCCGTAAATGTGTCCGGCGGGCGCGAGTTCGGTTCATGGGTATGGACGAATTTTCCGATCATCAAGACGAAATTGACCATGAACATCAATGGCGGGATCAGTTCCAATACATCGCCCGCTTTTGTGAACGATATAAAGAACAGCACCACCTCTTCGGGCATCAATTCGCGGGCCGGGCTGACATTTACGCCGAACAGTAAATTGATACTCGGCCTGAACGGAAATTTGCGTTTCACAAAGGTCCGCTATTCGATACAGGGATCACAAAACCAGAACATCCAAAATAATAGCCTCGATATGTCGATTAAATGGCAGTTTTTGGGCAAGTTTTTTTTGGAGAGCAACTATAATTATAGTGCCTATAAGAACGATCGATTTGATTTTGACCAAAAAATCCCGATCTGGAATGCCTCTGTGCGCCGCCTTTTTGGGAAAAACAACAAGTTGGAGGCGCGTGTTTCGGCGTTTGATATCTTCAATAAAAAGGTCGCGATCCGCCAAAGCGGGACATTGAACTATGTGACGCGCAGCACCGCGCCGA
>JANOQP010000406.1:0-6039 GCA_031414895.1 Saprospirales bacterium | reverse complement strand
AATTTCAAATTTCAAATTTTAAAGTTTTTCAATATGTCTTTTTGATGTCTATTTTTTGTTTGCCAGTTACTCAACATATACCCATCAGATTACAACCAAACACTATGCCATGAATGGTTAAGTGATAAAAATTAAAATATGAAAATTACGAACATGAATAGAAAATTTCCCCGGGTAAAACGCTTTTCGCTGGTCTGCATTTTTTTCGGTGGGGTTTATTTGTTGATTTTTTGGGCTTGCGGCCAAAACAGTCCCGACGGAAAAACCAATGTTGTCCAAAATAAAAACTCACCCACAAAACCGGACGGCCTCACTGTTTTTCGGCGAAACTGCATGAATTGCCACGGAAATGACGGAAAATTGGGCCTCAACGGTGCCAAAGACCTCACCCAAACCCCACTTTCCCTTGATGAGCGCATCCTCATAATCACCAACGGGCGCAACGCGATGGCCCCCTGGGAAGGACTACTTTCGCCGGAGGAAATCCGGGCCGTTGCATCGTACACGGGTACTTTGAAATAATTTTTCGCTGTGATATTTTATCTTTTCAAACGTGGGCTTTTGGCCATTTTCGTGCTTGCGGTCATCTCGCTGGCGACCTTCGGCATGAGCCGGATGGTGCCCGGTGACTTGGTGGATTTTTCAAAAAAGAATTTTGGCCACGCTCAGTTTTCCATCGAAGACCCTGCGAAAATCGAGCAACAATATGCCCGCGATGCCCGCGAACTGCACCTCGACCGCCCGGTTTTTTATTTCACGCTGACGACGGCGATCTACCCCGACACGTTTTTCAAAATCTTGCACCGCGACCGTCGACAAACTTTGGCCGCTTTACTCGAACGGTCCGGCAATTGGACACGCGTCCAAGACTATTCGGAGGCGCTGCGCGAGGCTGTTTTTTTGCTGGAAAAAATGCCCGATTCACTCGGTTTGGATGAAAAAACCGCGCTTCGCAAAAACGTGCAAAACCTCCAAACGACTTCCACTATTGGTGATATTTTGCTCATTTTAGATGAAAATCAAACCATTTTTGCGAAAAACCCTACTTTATCGACTCCGTTTTTTGAAAAACTCCAATCCACCGCCGATGCCCTGAAAACCGAAAAACCAGGCCTGAAAAGTTGGCTGCCCACATTTTATTGGCACGGATCGGATAATCAATACCATCATTGGCTATCGGGTTTTTTGTTCGGGGAAGGCGAAAAATCGTGGATCGCGACCGACAAATTTGCCAGCGAGCGGATTGCCGAGGCCCTGCCGATTACACTCGCGCTGACCGGGGCGGGGCTTTTTTTGAGCTATTTTTTGGCAATCCCACTCGGTGTTTTTTCCGCTCGGCGAGCCGGTTCGCGCACCGACCGCTGGCTTCAAAACGGGCTTTTGGCCATTTGGTCGATGCCGATCTTTTGGCTGGCCTCGCTCGCGGTCGTTTTTTTGACGAGCTCATCGCACGGGTTCAAACTTTTTCCCGGCATTGGGCTCGGCGACCTGCCCGAAAATAGCCCCTTTTGGCCGCGTTTTTTTGAAAAAGCAAGCCATCTTTTGCTACCCATTTTGCTGATAACCATCCATGTTTTGGCACTCTTGACGCGCCAAATGCGCGGTTCGGTGCTGCAACAAATGCCGGAACTTTATATCCGAACCGCCCGCGCCAAAGGACTTCCCGAGTCGCGTGTCTTTTGGAAACACGCGCTGCCAAACGCACTTTTCCCGCTCATCACCATTTTTGGCAGCCTGTTGCCCGCCTCGATCGCAGGGTCGGTGGTCATCGAGGTCATTTTTCAGATACCGGGCATGGGGCAGCTTGTGCTAAATTCATTTCAAAACAACGATTGGCCCGTCGTTTTTTATGTTATCCAATTTTCCGCGCTGCTCACGGTCGCGGGCAGCCTCGTCGCCGATCTGCTATATGCTTGGGCGGATCCGCGGGTGCGGTTCTGATGGTTTGTCTGAACTGTGATTTTTTTTGATTTGTGTGATTTTATGATTGCCCCCAACCGTACAATCATCATAATCAAAAAAACCACAGTTCAGGCCATTTCATCATTTGAACGCTTCGAAAAGCGGTTTTCCCGCCAAATACCCGCCCGGGACCTCGTTCCAGAAGCCGAGCGCGTGGGCGATGGTCGGCACGATGTCGATGGTCTCGCCCTTCACGGTGTTGAAAATCTGGTGCTGATAGACTTTGTCCTGCGGCCCCAAAACCATGCAAAAAATATCCTTCGACATCTCGTCGTCGCCGTGGTCGATGGCGAGGTTGCCAAACTGGTCGCGGATCGAATTGGGCGTTTCGTTGCGCCCATGCTCCGGCGCGATGATCATGATCGTGTCGTCTTTGAGGCCGGGCGTTTGCTGGATGGTCTGCCAAAGGTGCGCCGCCGCGTAGTCGGCCTTCCGCAAATTGTTGCAATATCCCGTAAAATCGTCGTGGCAAACATCCGTTTCTGTCATGTTGACCACCAAAAGTTCGGGCTTGAAATTTTTCAGCACCTCCTCGGCCATTGCAACGGTCGCCATGTCGTGGTTGATGGTCGAGCCGAGGCCCCAAAGATTGTTGAACTCGCCATTGGCCGCCTTTTGCGTCAGCGACTGGATGAAATTTTGGATGGCCACCGTGTCCGCTTCCGTGTTTTGGAAAAAATTGCCAACCGCACCCGTCGGATTTTTGAAATTTTGGTTCAAAAAAGACCGCATCACCTCGATCTGGTCGCGCTGTTGCCCGCTGAAAGATCGGCAGTTCAGCACTGGCGCGGCATTGTACAAAAAATAGGCGGGGCTCAAAAAATTGCCGCCAAAGGCCGCCCCATATTCCGGGTCGAGGCTCCATGAAAGGTTCTCGTTCTCGCCGATGCCGTTCGAGATCCACCACGCGTTAGATGCGGGCATCGTCGGCGAATTGTGTTTCCGGTAATATTCAAAAATGCTCGGGAAGGCGGTTTGCTTTGAAAAATTGACGTTTTGCCCAACATATCGCCCCGTCAGCGCGCTCATATGCCCCTGATAATGCCCCGCAATCCCGTCGGCATATCGAAATTCCTTGAAATAAGTGCCCCGGTTTTCGAGCGGCACGGCGTTCAAAAGCGGCAACGGTTCCAGCCCTGCGGCGATGGTCTGGTCGGGCAAAGCGGTCCCGGCGAGGAGGTTGGGCATCAAATTCCCGCGCTCCTGATGGACGGATTCGAGGCTGCGGATGCCGCCCGCGAAAAGGCAAAAAACGACATGGTTGGCCACGCGCTGCCCCGTTGGCGCGAACAATCGGCCGGTCGGGAGGATATAAAAACCGGCAGCGGCCGAGGTCGAGTTTTTGAGGAAGTCCCTTCTTTTCATGGTGGCCAAATTTTGAATTTAATTTTTCAAAAACGGGCATTGAAACTGCTTATTGCTCATTTCACAACGACCGTCCACATCATTTCCGGCGCAAAATATTGCCGCGCCAGCTCCCGGATTTCCCGCGAGGTGATGCCCCGGACCACCTCCACGAGCCGGTCGAAATCCGAAAAAGGCAGGTCTTCGAGCAACATGCTCTTCATCAAGTCCGAGACGTTCATCGCGCCGTCAAGGCTCGTCAAAACGACCCCGAGGAGGTAATTGCGCACCATTTCCAGTTCCGAATCGGGGACGAGGCGCGTCCGAAGTTTTTCCATTTCCCGGAAAATCTCGGTGATGGTCACTTCCGTCCGGTCGCTGTTCACTTCCGTGGCGATGTAAAAATAGCCGTCGTGGAGCATCGAATCGAGCGTCGAGTATATATTATAGGTGTAGCCCTTTTTTTCGCGGATGTTCGCCATGAGCCGCGAGCCGAAATAGCCGCCGAGGATGGTGTTCAAAACGAAGAGGCCCTTATGGTCGTCGTGATTTTTGGGGAAAAGGCGACGGCCAATTTTGATGGCAGATTGCAAGGTCCCGGGCAGCCCGAAATCGACGCGGCAGGGCGTTTCGACGGAAGCTGTCCAGTCGTATTTGACCGTCTCGCCGCTGGCCTTTTTTTGACCCAACTCGTTGTTTATCAATGAGATAAGTGCGTCGTCCACCCGCCCGGCGACCATGATGAGCGCGTTTTTTGGGACGTAAAATTGATCGTAAAATTCGACCAAATCTTCCCGTTTCACTTCCTTGTAGGTTTGCTCGATCGAGTTCCAGCCATAAGGGTGGTTTGCCCCAAAAATCAGTTCCGTGATTTGCCGATAGGCGACCGTTTCGGGCTTCGAAAGTTCGACCGTAAGTTCTTGGATCGAGCCGTTGATGAACGTTTCGAGTTCTTTTTCGGGGAAAATGGGGTTTTGCAGCACGTCCGCAAAGATCGGCACGGCGCGTTCGGCGTATTTTTTCAGCGAGTACAAATTGAACGCGGAAAAGTCCAGACTGATCGGCGCATTGAGCGACGCGCCCCAAAAATCGAGCTGTTCGGCAATCTCCGCGCCCGTCCGCGAGGTGGTCCCGTCGCGCAAAATGCGGGCGGTCGCGCGGGAGGCGAGGCGTTTTTTCTCCTCTGTCCGCCCGGCCCGATAGATTACTTCGAGCTTCACGATTTCCTGTGTGCCGAGGTTGAGGGCGACGACGGGGATGCCATTGTCGAGGGTAATTCGTTGGCAATCAGGCAGTTGCAATTTTCCGATGGGGCGGATTGGCGGCGGCGTGGAGCGGATGGACATTTTTTTAGGGCAAAAGTAAAAAAGGTAAAAGGCAAAAGTTTGGACTGGGCTGGACAAGCGGTTGGCCCACTTTTGCCTTTTACCTTTTTTACTTTTGCCTTAAAAAAAGGTCGGCGAAGGTAGCATTTCGCCCAAAACCGCCCGACTTTCCACAACCTGTGGAAAACAAGGTGGGGCAACTTGGAGAATCAATCTATTTTTGCCCTCTACTTTTAAATGGGCCGCGGCCCGTTCAACATCATTCAAACCTACTTCTGATGAAATTCAGCGTCTCGTCAACCGAGCTTTTGAAACAACTCCAAATTGCCAGTGGCGCCATCGGCTCCAATCCGGTGCTCCCCATTTTGGAGGATTTCCTTTTTACCATCGTCGATAAAAAACTCACGATTTCTGCCACCGACCTCGAAACGAGCATCCAAACGACCATCGAAGTGATGGCCGACGAGGACGGAACGGTCGCCATTCCGGCAAAAATCCTGCTCGACACGCTCAAAGCATTGCCCCAGCAGCCCGTCACCTTTTCGGTGAGCGACACCAATTGGGCCATCGAGATTACGTCGAGCTATGGAAAATACAAGCTCGCGGGCGAAAACGGCGCGGATTTCCCCTCTATCCCGGAACCGGACACGGTGGACACGGTGAAGATCAGCTCAAGTTCGCTTGCGAAGGCGATCACGAAGACCATGTTCGCCGCCTCCAACGACGAACTGCGCCCGGCGATGACCGGCGTTTATTTTCAGATTGATTTCAACAAGTTGATCTGCGTTGCAACGGATGCCCACAAATTGGTCAAGTTCACGAGCCATGAGCTGGTCGGCGAGGTTGTTACGTCGTTCATCGTGCCGCGAAAGGCGCTCAATTTGCTCAAAAATGCGCTCCCATCAGGCGACCAGGTCGTGCTTTCGTTCAACAAAGCGAACGCATTTTTCACCTTCGGCGGCATCAAAATGGTCTGCCGACTCATCGACGCCCGCTACCCCGATTACAACGCCGTCATCCCGGTCGACAACCCGAACAACCTTTCGGTGAACCGCCCGGACTTCGCCAATTCGATGAAGCGCATCGCCATTTATGCCAATAAAACGACCAATCAGGTCATCCTCGACCTCTCCGACAAGAGCCTGACCATCTCGGCACAGGACCTCGATTTCTCGAACGAGGCGACAGAACAAATGACCTGCAATTACGAGGGCACGCCGATGCGCATCGCTTTCAATGCCAAATTTTTGGGCGAAATGCTCAACGCGCTCGAATCCGAGGAGGTCAAAATGGAGTTTTCCACGCCGAGCCGTGCGGGCATTTTGTTGCCGACGGACGACGCGGCGGGTGAGGAAATCTTGATGCTCGTCATGCCGGTGATGCTCAACAACTGATTGATTGTCAATGG
>JANOQP010000405.1:0-19972 GCA_031414895.1 Saprospirales bacterium | reverse complement strand
AACTTTATCGAAAGTTCTTTTTTGGACTTCATTTTTCCTCCTTGTTTGGTTGTCTTGCAACTCCAAATTTAGGAGGAATTTTTTTGTCCAATTTTGAGCGGCCTACCCGCAGGGGCTGCCACCTAAACAGGTACTAATTTCTTTTCTACCCCGCATTTGGGAGGGGCTAAACAGTTACAGAATCAGTCACTAATTCACATAGGCACATAGAGGATTTCACATAGAAAACATAGGCTTTTTGCTTGCAATCAGCTATGTGGGCTATGTGAAAACCGCTATTGTGCCTATGTGGTAAATAGTTGCGATTTTTTTACAAAGGCAATTGCCCCGATATTTTTGGCAAATTTTTTTTCAGCCCGCGCAATTCAACTGAACATCTCCTTCATCTTGTCAAAAAACCCTTTGTCCTCGCGCCCCGGGTTTGGGTGGAAATTGGGCATCGTCCGCAGTTTTTCGAGCAACCGGATCTCTTCGTCGTTCAGTTTTTTGGGTGTCCAAACATTTATATGGACCAATTGGTCGCCCCGTTCGTACGATTGGACGACGGGCAGGCCCTTGCCTTTCAGCCGGAAAACCTTGCCCGATTGGGTGCCAGCGGGGATTCCCATTTTTGCGCGCCCGTCGAGCGTCGGCACCTCGATTTTGGCCCCGATGGCCGCGTCGGCGATGTTCACGAAAAGTTCGTAGATCAAGTTCGCGCCCTCGCGGATGAATTCCTCGTGCGGCACTTCCTCGATGGTGATGAGGAGGTCCCCGCTCGCGCCGCCCCGTGCGCCCGCGTTGCCGCGCCCGCCGAGCGAAAGTTGCATGCCCTCGGCCACGCCCGCCGGGATGTCCACATCGACCGTTTCTTCGCCCATGACCCGGCCGTCGCCCGCGCATTCGCCGCATTTTCGGGTGATCGCCGCGCCGCTGCCGTTGCAGGTCGGGCAGGTGACGGTCGTTTGCATCGCGCCCAAAAACGTCTGCCGGACCTGATTCACGAAGCCCGATCCGCGGCAAGTTCCGCAGGTTTCGACGGCCGATTTGTCCTTCGCGCCCGTCCCTTCACAGGTCGTGCAGCCGGTCTGTTTTCGGACTTTTATCTTTTTGTTGACCCCCGTGTTTATCTCTGAAAGGGTGAGTTTTACGCGGATGCGCAAATTTGTCCCACGTTCCCCGCGCGGGCGACCCTGCCGACGGCCCTGGTTGAAAAAGCTGTCAAACGGCGAACCGCCCTGTTGTTGGCCGCCCGTTTCCCCAAAAATATCTGAAAAACGGTCGAAAATATCGTCCATCGACATCCCGCCTTGACCGCCCCGGCGACCGCCGCCGCCCATGTTCGGATCCACGCCCGCATGGCCGTAACGGTCATAACGCGCCTTTTTGTCGGTATCGGAAAGGATTTCGTACGCCTCGGCGCATTCCTTGAATTTGTCCTCTGCCGCTTTGTTGCCCGGATTGCGGTCGGGGTGGAACTCCATCGCGAGCTTCCGATAGGACTTTTTTATGGTGTCCGCGTCGGCGGTTTTCGGCACGCCGAGGACTTCGTAAAAATCGCGTTTGGCCATTTTAATTTTTCGGGAAACAGTCCCCTAACTGGTTTAAAGCGTTGATAATCAGTCAGTTGAAATTATTTTCCAACGACCACTTTCGCGAAGCGGATGATTTTGTCGTTCAAAAAATACCCCTTTTCCACGGTGTCGATGACCTTGCCGCGCAGTTCGTCGGTCGGCGCGGGGATCTCGGTGATGGCCTCGTGCTGGTCGGGGTCGAAGTCGGTGCCGGTGGATTCCATCGCCCGGAGGCCGCGCTGATGGACGGCCGTCTCCAATTTTTTGTAGATCAATTGCACGCCGTCGCTGAAAACCGTGTGCTGCGCCGCCCTGTCAAAATCGTCCAAGATCGGGACGATGGCTGACAAAATTTCACGTCCCGCCGTCAATCGCACGTCGAGGGCCTCGCGGGCGGAGCGTTTTTTGAAATTGTCGAACTCGGCGGCCTGCCGGATAAATTTGTCCTTGAGCTCCAAAACTTGTTTTTCAAGTTCCGCGACGCGCTTTGCCGCAGGGTCGGTTTCGGGCTGCTCGACGGTGTTTTCGGCCAATTTTTCAGTGGTTTCGAGGTTTTCGAGCATTTCCTCGACCATTTCCGTGGTTTCGTGATCGTTCATACCGAATATATTTTTGAACGGGTTTTTCATAAAAAAATCAAAAAGCCCTACCAAAACGGCACAGCCAAGGGCAAAGGGTCAATTATTGAGCCATGCAAAAACTGGATGTCATTTTGGCAGTCGCGCGGAAAGCACCCGCTCGATCTCGGCGGGCGGGAGGTTCACGCCGATGATCGTGCCGCCCGCGTCGAGCAGGTAGGTCTGCGGGATCGTTTTGACCTTGTACAGTTCGACGATCGGGCCCTTGAAAAATTGGAGGTCCTCCGAAAACTCGGCGGCATGGTATTTCCAGTTGATCCCGTCGCGGGCGATGGCCGATTTCCAAGTGTCTTCGCTGCGTTCAATGGCGATGGAAAAAACCTCAAAACCGCGCGATTGGTATTTTTGGAAAATGGCCAAAAGCTCCGGGTTTTCGCGACGGCAAGGGCCGCACCATGAGCCCCAAAATTGGAGCAGGACGAATTTTCCGCGAAGGTCCGATAGTTTGGCGGTCTCGCCGCCGATCAATGTTGCCGAAAAATCGGGGGCCTTTTCGCCGTTGATAAATTTTGGGCTTTGATAGAAATATTTGCCCAACAAAAAGAGGGCAAAAACCGCGACGAGGGCGATGGCGGCGATGATGGTCTTGTTCATTTTTTGAAAAAATTGAGCCGCGAAGATGGGCAAACCATGTTCAACTTTTCAACCAAAAAACCAAAACCTGAACGAGCGAAAAACCCACGACGACCGCCCAGACCTTCCATTTTTTCATAAAAACAAGCCCGTACAAAAGTCCCCGCTCGAAGACCGGAAAGGTCAAAATAATCATGCCGAGCCATGCGAGGCCAAGCCCAATTTCGCGGGTGACCGGCCAAAAAATGGCAGCCAAAATCGAGCCGACCGAGGCCGTGGCCAGCCATGTTTTGGGCAGCGGGGCGATGTCTGTTTTTTTTAGGAAAAAAAGGCAAATGGGCATGAACAGGCCGAATGTGGGCCAAAAAGGAAGCAAAATGGGATTCATTCGCTGCCAATCCCAGTTTTTTTCAAAAAAGCCGAACCTCAAAATTTGAACGAAAAACAACAATGCAAGTGTCAAAATGGCGGCCCATTCAGTTGAAACCTGAGCCAAAAGCCAGCCCCGTTTTTCGAAAAAAAACAGGGCGACCGCGGCCAACATGACCCATTCAAAAATGGGGATTTCGAGGCCGAAAAAACATTGGGCCGCGACAACGATGGGTGGAAAAATAGCGTCCCAAAAATCGCCGTCCTCCAAAAATTTTATCGAAAAAAAGACCGCTGCAACCGCGAAAACCAGTTCGCGCAGATGCGCGGTTTCGAGCCAAAACACGGCCAGCAAAAAGTGCGGACAAAGCCCGACAGCCAAAAAAACCCAAAGCCAGCGCGTCCATTTTCGGGTGCCGAAATGGAGCGACGCGAGGGTTTTTTCGGTCAAAAAAAAGACCGCCGCAAATGAAAGTGAAATGAAAAAATGGGGCAAATTCATGGCACGCGGGTGCTTTGCCAAGCCACCATTTGCCAGCGTCCACCCCTTTTTTGCCAAACATCGGTGTAGCGGAGCTGCGAATCGACGGTGCGGTCGCCCTGTTTGACGGAGACATAGACGAGGCCCGTGATGACCGCCGTTTTTTTGAAAACCTTGACGACGATCTGTTCCGGCTCCATTTTTTGGTAGCGCAGCGTGCCGTCGGTGATCTCGGTCAAAAATTCGGCCTTTGTCTCAAATTTCGCGTTCGAGTGCGTGTAGCGGAGGTCGTCGGCGAGCATTTCGCGGAGCATCGCGAAATCGACGGCGACCATGGCGGCAAAGCGTTTTTTCTCAAGCTCGACGAGTTTTTTCTCCGTTTTTGTTTGCGCAAAAACGAGCATCGGCAAAAGGAAAAGGGCTGGGAGCAGGTATTTTTTCATAGAAAACGGCTTTTTGTTCGTAAAAACCATTGGCAAAGGACGGGCGAAAATCGCGAACCGCCGGGGTTTAAAAGTTTATTTCCGGTAAAAAAGGCGCGATAGGGGCAGATTTCCGGCCTGTTTGCGCGGCCAAAAACTACCTTCGCACTTTCAAATTTTAGCAGAGAAAACAGGCCACCCGCGATGAGCGACCAGATTAAACACGAGTGCGGCCTCGCATTCGTCCGGCTATTGAAGCCATTGGATTTTTACACAAAAAAGTACGGAACGCCACTTTATGGCCTCGAAAAAATGCGCCTGTTGATGCAAAAAATGCGCAACAGGGGGCAGGACGGCGCGGGCATCGCCACGATTCGGCTCAACCCCGACCCCGGGCAGCGGTACATCAGCCGCAAACGCTCGAACGCGACGGATTACCTGCGCGACCTTTTTGACCAGGTGAACATCCATTTTAAGGGGCTCGAACCGGGGCAAATGCAGGACACCGCGTGGATGCAGTCCAACAAACCATATATGGGAGAAGTGCTGATGGGGCATTTAAGATATGGGACACATGGAAAAAACAGTATTGAAACCTGTCATCCGTTTCATCGGCAGAACAACTGGATCACCCGGAACCTGCTGCTCGCGGGCAATTTCAACCTCACAAACGTCGAAGAACTTTTCGGGCTCCTCGTCGACCTCGGCCAGTACCCGAAGGAAAAATCGGACACCGTGACCGTGCTGGAAAAAATCGGGCATTTCCTCGACGACGAGATCGACCGGCTTTTTGACTGGCACAAATCGGACGGGCTGACCAATCAAGAGATCAACAAAATGATCTTTCAGGAACTCGATATCCAGCGGCTGCTGAAACGGGCGACGAAGGATTTTGACGGCGGTTATGTTTTCGCCGGGATGATCGGCCACGGCGACGCGTTCGTGGTGCGCGACCCGAACGGCATCCGGCCAGCCTATTGGTACGAGGACGACGAAATTGTGGTCATGGCCTCCGAACGGCCCGCGATCCAGATGGTGTTCGATGTCGGTTTCAAATCGGTGAAGGAGCTTTTGCCGGGTCACGCGCTGATCGTCAAAAACGACGGGCGGGTGAGCGAGGTCGAATTCACGGAGCCGAAAAAACGGCTGGCCTGCTCGTTCGAGCGCATCTATTTTTCGCGCGGCACCGACCGCGAAATCTACCAAGAAAGGAAAAAACTCGGAGAACAACTGGCGCGGCCCATCCTTGAATCGGTCAATTTTGACTGGAAAACGACCGCCTTTTCGTACATCCCGAACACTGCGGAGGCGGCTTTTTATGGCCTGATGCACGGCGTGGAAAGGGAATTGAACGAATGGAAAACGGCCAAAATTTTGGCCGAAGGCCCAGGAATTACCCCCGAAAAACTGCGGGAAATCATCGAAATCGCCCCGCGTTTTGAAAAAGTGGCCCATAAAGACGAAAAAATCCGAACCTTCATCACGCCCGATGAAACGCGGCAGGATCTCGTTTCGATGATCTACGACGTGACGTGGGGCATCGTCGAAAACGATGTGGACACGCTCGTTTTGCTCGACGACTCCATCGTTCGCGGGACCACGCTGCGCGACCGGGTGCTGGCCATCCTTGCCCGGCTGCGACCGAAAAGGATCATCATCGTTTCGTCCGCGCCACAGATCCGCTACCCGGATTGTTACGGAATCGATATGTCGAAGATGAAGGATTTTGTGGCATTCCAGGCCCTCGTCGAACTGCTGAAAGAGAACGGCAAGGAAAAAATGCTCGAAGAGACCGCCGAGCGAATCCGCAAGACCATCCACCTGCCGGTCGGCGAACTGAAAAACGAGGTGGTCCCGCTTTACGAACAGTTCACCTACGAACAGATCAGCAAAAAAATCGCCGAAATCGTCTCGCCAAAAGACATCATCCCGGCAGTCGAGGTGATTTTTCAATCGCTTGAAAACCTGCATATTGCCTGTCCAGAGCATCTCGGAGATTGGTATTTTTCGGGAAATTACCCGACACCCGGCGGCAACCGGGTCGTGAACAGGGCCTTCATGAATTTTATCGAAAAGAAGGACGAGCGGGCCTATTGAGGGCTGGTTTTGGTTTTATTTTGGGCAAAGCCCAAACGAAAAAAGTGCCGACAGGGATTTTTTAGGATCCCCCTTTTAACCGTGAGCTTCCATTATAACAGGTCAGTTTTTCAGGCCCAATCCTATATCCCGACGCGCCGTACCATTGGGCGGGCTTTGTTTTGGTGGAATGAACATGGTTCAAAAGCACGATCCGCGCAGGGCCTTCATCGCTGCCAGCCCTTTTTTTCGTGAAAAATCCATGTTCCGTTCCGGTATTTTTTCGGCATCCGGAAAGTTTTCGACCGCGTCGTCGATGCCCGCTTCGCGCAAAATATGGAGCATCGGATAAATGGAGCGGTTCGTGAAATTGGCCGCGTCGTCCGCCGGGCTGTCCGCAAAACAATAGTCCGGGTGAAAACTGGCCAATTGATAAATGCCCTCATAATCGGCCCCGAACATGGCATCCTCCGCCCGCTCGACGAGTGCCAGGTATTTTTCAAAAGCGTCGAAACCGTTGGGCAAAAGGATCAAAAGCGTCGCGATTTCGTCGCTTTCATCCATCTTTTCGCAGTTTTCCAACAAGGTTTTCAAAATCGCGGTCTCTTCCGTCGAGTGTTCAATGTTAAAAAAAACAGACCCGCGCCGCATTTCCCGCGCCGCGAACGGGCAGAAATTGCAGCCGATGACCACGGTTTCGATCCAGTTTTTTGTGCGCTCGATGAGCAATTCGTCGGTCGGCATCCCTTTTTTTCGGGCAAATGAACAAAGCGAAAAGTGAACGCCTGTCGTTTTTTAACAAACTTGCCCCGACCCGCGAACCGGGCATCCGGGCAACTGTTCTACCTTCACGCTCGAAATACCCAAGTATCTCAATATCAAAATTTCAGACCATGAAAAAAACGCATATCATCGGCATTATCATCATCGCCGTCGCCATTGGTTTTTTGATGACCGCGAACAAGGACGTGACCACTTACGGCTCGTTTGGCGAGGCCACGGCGGGCGAGACCGTCAAGATTGTCGGCCAACTTTGCAAGGACAAAACCATCACCTACGACCCGGCGAACGACCCGAACTATCTTTCTTTTTTTGTGAAGGACAAAAAAGGCGACGAGCGGAAAGTCATTTTGAAGGCCGCCAAACCGCAGGATTTTGAGCGTTCGGAAAGCATCGTTTTGACCGGGCAAATGGCGGGCGAGGAGTTCGTCGCGAACGATATGTTGATGAAATGCCCGTCGAAATACAAAGACGAGGAGACTTTTGTGCGGGCGAAAAAAAGCTAAACCAAAAAAATGCAATACCTAAACGAGCACCTCCTCCCCGGCCAGATCGGCCATTTTTTCGTCCTGTTGAGCTTCGTTGCCGCGCTTTTGGCAACCGTTGCATGGTTTTTTGCGACCAACCGCCGCGAAACTGTCGAGGCAAATTCTTGGCAAAAAATCGGCCGCTGGGCCTTCGGGGTGCACGGCCTTGCGACGTTCGCCGTCATCGGCTGCCTCTTTTATTTGTTGGTCAATAAATATTACGAGTACCAATACGCCTACTCGAACATCAGCGACGACCTGCCGACGAAATATGTCTTTTCCGCTTTTTGGAAAGAACAACAGGGCAGTTTTTTGCTCTGGATGTTTTGGCATATCGTGCTGGGCGGTGTGTTGATTTGGAAGGCAAAAAATTGGGAATCGCCGGTCATGGCCGTCATTTCAGCGGTGCAACTTTTTATTGCGAGCATGATCTTGGGCATTTATACGCCGCTCGGCAAGATTGGCGCGACCCCGTTTTCGCTCCTCCGCGACATCATGAACGCGCCCATTTTCCAACAGGCAGACTATCTCACAAAGGTCTCCGGCACGGGCCTCAACCCGCTCCTCCAAAATTATTGGATGACCATCCACCCGCCGACTTTGTTCCTCGGTTTCGCCTCGACGGTCGTGCCTTTCGCCTTCACGATCGCCGCACTTTGGACGCGCAACCACAAGGATTTTGTGAAAACCGTGCTGCCGTGGGCCCTTTTTTCGGGCGCAATTTTGGGCACCGGCATCCTCATGGGCGGCGCGTGGGCCTATGAAGCGCTCACTTTTCAGGGCTATTGGGCCTGGGACCCGGTCGAAAATATGTCGCTCGTCCCGTGGCTGATCATGGTCGCGGGCATCCACACGAACCTCGTGGCGAAGGCGACCGGCTACTCGATAAAAAGCACGCATTGGTTCTATTTGTTGAGTTTCGGGCTGATTTTGTACTCGACTTTTTTGACCCGTTCGGGCATCCTTGGCGACACGTCGGCGCACGCTTTTACCGAAATGGGCCTCGCCCCGCAGCTCACGGCTTTCATTTTTGCGTTCACGCTGCCGGGCGCGATTTTGCTCCTTTTGCGCGGGAAAGACATTGTTTCGCCCCAAAAAGAAGAGGAAACCGCCTCCCGCGAGTTCTGGATGTTCCTCGGCTCGCTCGTGCTTTTGTTCAGCGTCGTGTTGATGGCGGGCGCAACTTCGCTCCCGGTTTATAACAAGATCGCCCAATATTACCAGCCCGATTACGCGGGCGCGGTGATCAAGGATCAATCCGAGCACCACAACCGCTATCAACTTTGGATCGCCATTTTCATCGGCCTTTTTTCGGCCTTCGGTCAATTTTTAAGGTATGGCGAGGCCAATTTTTCGGCTTGGTCAAAAAAAATCTTGAAACACGTCGGCGGTTCCGCGCTCGTTGCTGCGGCTTTGACGGTCGGCGTTCTGCAAATTTTGGACGCAAACGCTTGGCAATATTGGCTCATGCTTTTCGCCGGGATTTTCACGCTCGTGAGCAATGTCGATTACCTGATTTTCTTTTTGAGAAAAAACCTGAAAGCGGCCGGTTCGGCGGTTTCGCACCTCGGTTTCGGCGTTTTGGTGCTCGGGATCTTGTTCACCGGGCTGAACCGGTACCATATTTCGACCAACAAATTTGTCATGGCCGGCCTCATCGAGGGCTTCACGGAGGAGGACGAAAAGAAAAACGTCAGCCTCCTGAAAGAGTCGCCGATGCCGCTCGCGGAAAACTGGGAGGCCACTTATTTGAACGACACGGTCGAGCGGCAAACGCGTTTTTTTAAGGTCGATTTCAAAAAAATGGATGGAAAGGGCGGCTATTCCGGCGAAAGTTTCACCGTCTCGCCCAACGTGATGTACGACCGGCAGTTCACGAAGGTGGCCGCATCGAACCCCGACACGAAGCATTATTGGGACCGCGATATTTTCACCTCGATCGCCGCGCTGCCGCCGAGCCAAATTGACATGGAAAGCGCGAAGGCCGCCGAGGACAGCCTCGATTTTGTGAAATACGACGGGAAAATCGGCGACACGATCTTCACAAAACGCCATTTCGTGGTCGTCGAAAGCCTCGAACGGCAGCCGAAATCGCACGATTACGCGCCGCAAAAAGGCGATATCGCCTTCGCCGTGAACCTCAAATTTGGCGTCGCCGACACCAATAAAACCTGGGCCGCCCGCCCCATCGTTGTTTTTCGTGAAAATTCGGTCGTCACTTTCCCCGAACAGCTCAACGAACTTGGCGTAAAGGTCCGGCTGACCGAGCAACTTTCGGAGCGTGTTTTTGACCTCAAAAATGAACTGAAATACGAGCCGTTCGACCTCCAACCGGGCAGCGAGGTTTTGTTCAAAAACAATAAAATCAGGCTCGTTTCCATCGAAAAAACGGTCAATCACCCGCTTTATCAGCCCGAAGCGGGCGATATCGCCGTCGCTGCCCGCCTCGAGATCACCGCCCCGTCGGGCAAAAAATCGGAAGCTGCGCCCGTTTATCTGATCCGCCAATCGCGGCAGTTCAACATCAACGACGAAGTTTTGGCCGAGGGGCTGCATTTTCAATTTCAAAAAATAAACCCCACGACCGACAACATGACCATCGCCATCGCGCTGGCAGCCGAGGAGTCGCGCCGCATCCCGCTCGAGATCGCGGAAAACGCAAAGCGCAGCGATTTCATCGTCCTCGAAGCGGTCGTGATCCCGGGGATAAAACTGGTTTGGCTCGGCTCAATCTTGATGCTTTTGGGGCTGGCGATGGGGGCTTGGCGGCGGATGCGGGGCGGAAATTGAACTGAAAATTGGCCCATCAGCAGTTTCGGACGGGGCCCTGTTTTTGAAAAATCCGCCTATTTTTGTGTTCTAAATTTCAGGAAAATGAAAGATGAAACCCTTTTCGATTTGCCCGACCCGGTGATCGAAAACTTCACCGACTATGAAACAGAAAGAGGAAAACCGATGCCAAACATTATCCACGGAACGATTCAAGGTAAGTTGAACCGACTTTTATGGGATGGTTATGATGACCGTTTCATGTTCCCCAATGAACTTTCTTTGGCCACCACACCCGGCTCCACGCCCGACATTTGTATCTATTCGAAGCGTAAATTGGACATCCGCGACGTTGAGGCCAAGGAAACCGAGATGCCGCTGACGACCATCGAAATCCTTTCGCCCTCACAAACCATCGATTATTTGCAGTCCAAAGTTTGGGACATTTATTTCCCGGCGGGCATCGGTTCGGCATGGATTGTCGTCCCGCAATTGAAGAGCATCCAAGTTTTGACCCGCGACGGCGAGGAGGTTTTTTACAAAAAAATATTAAAGGACCCGACGACGGGCATCAAGATCAACGTGGAAAAGGTGTTCGAGGATTTGGCGTGAAGTCAATAAATCATTGACAATCAACAATTTATGCCCGAAAACTTACTTTCCCTGACCCCCGAGATCGCCAGCGCCCTCGCCGAAAACCGCCCCGTCGTCGCGCTCGAAAGCACGATCATCACGCACGGGATGCCCTTTCCGCAGAACGTCGAGACCGCGCTCCGGGTCGAAAAAGCGGTGCGCGACGCGGGCGCGATCCCGGCGACCATCGCCATTTTGGACGGCAAAATGCAGGTCGGTTTGGCCATCGACCAGCTCGAATTTTTGGGAAAAACGGGCCAAAAAGCCATCAAGGCCAGCCGCCGCGACCTCCCTTTTGTTTTGTTGAAAAAACTGCCCGGCGCAACGACCGTCGCCTCGACGATGATCGTGGCCGAGCGGGCGGGCATCGCGATTTTCGCCACGGGCGGCATCGGCGGCGTCCATCGCGGGGCGGAAAAAACGTTCGATATTTCTGCCGATCTGCAGGAATTTGCGCGGACGAGCGTCGCCGTCGTTTCGGCTGGCGCAAAAGCGATCCTCGATTTGCGGCTCACGCTCGAATATTTGGAGACGATGGGCGTGCCTGTTTTGGGTTTTCAAACCGATGATTTTCCGGCATTTTATACCCAAAAAAGTGGGTTCCAAGTCGATTTTCGACTCGATTCGCCGAGTGAGGTTGCTGATTTTTTGAACAAAAAATGGGCGTTCGCCGGCCTTGCGGGCGGTGTTTTGATTGGCAACCCGATCCCCGAAAAATATTCGATGGATGCCGTTTTTATGGAAAAAATCATCGCCGGGGCGGTCAAAATGGCGGCTGAAAAAGGCATTTTCGGGAAAGAAACGACCCCGTTTTTGCTCGGAAAAATAAAGGAACTGACCGGCGGCGAAAGCCTCGAATCGAACATCGCGCTCGTGCTGAACAATGCCCGCCTCGCCGCCGAAATAGCCGTCGAATTTGCCAAAAAATCGCCGCGAAAACCCGCCCGCCGATGAAACGGGAATTTTTGCTCAACATCGTTTTCCTCGTTTTTGTCAACTTGCTCATCAAGCCGTTCTTTATTTTCGGCATCGACCTCGGCGTGCAAAACCGGGTCGGCCCGGCGGAATATGGGCTGTATTTCGCGCTGCTCAATTTCACCTGGCTCTTCCAGATCGTCAACGATTTTGGCATCCAAAATTTCAACAACGCCCACCTTTCCCAACACCCCCAACTGCTCCGAAAATATTTCCCCAACCTGTTGATTATCAAAGGTTTAGCCGCAGTTTGCTACACGGTTTTGACGGTCGCCGCGGCCATTTTTTGGGGCTTTACATCGCCCGCCGCGCTCCAACTTTTGGGCTGGCTGGTGGCCAATCAACTCCTCGTCGCGCTCATTTTTTTCCTCCGCTCGAACGTTTCCGCGCTCGGTTTTTTTCGCACGGACAGCCTCCTTTCGTCGCTCGACCGGCTACTCGCGATCGGTTTCATGGCCGCGCTTTTGTGGGCCAGGCCGTTCAAAACGGACTTCCAGATCTGGGAATTCGCAGCTGCGCAAACCCTCGCGCTCGGCCTGACCGCACTCGCCGCGGGTTGGGTTTTGCTGCCCAAATTGCGGGGGCTCCGTTGGGGGTTTCGCCGCCCGTTCCTCGTTTTTTTGTTGAAAAAAAGTGCGCCGTTCGCGCTCGTCATTTTGCTGATGACGGTGGTCTCCCGGCTCGACTCGGTGATGCTCCAAAAACTGCTGCCCGACGGCCTCGAACAGGCGGGCATTTACGGCAACGGCTACCGGTTGCTCGATGCGTGCAGCATGGTCGGTTTTTTGTTCGCGACGCTTTTTTTGCCCATGTTTTCGCGGCTTTTGAAAGAAAAACAGCCCGTCCAACCGCTTTTGTCGCTCGGGTTTCGGTTGATGATGGCCGGGGCCGTGCCAATCTGTGCCGTCGTTTTTTTCAACAAAATGGCCATTTCGCAGATTTTGAGCGACCATTCGACCCCATTTTGGGGGGAGGTTTTGGGGCTGACAATCTGGGTTTTCCTGCCCGTTTGCGTCAATTATTCGTTCGGGACGCTGCTCACTGCCGGCCAAAACGTGAAAAACTTGGCCCAACTTTTCGCCGTCGGCATGGTTTTGAGCGTGGTTTTGAACCTCGTGTTCATCCCCATTTGGAAAGCGGCGGGCGCGGCTGCGGCCTCGTTTTTGACCCAAAGTTTGATGGCCGTCGGGCAGGTTTTTTTGGCAAAAAAACGGATGGGCCTAAAATTCCGGGCGGCCTCGGTTTTGCAGTTCGCGCTTTTTTTCGCGGCGGTTTTGGGGCTAAATTTTTTGATTTCAAAAAATGAAAACTGGCCGCTCATGCTGAAAATATTGGTCGCGCTGGCGGGCAGCGGGTTGTTTGTTTTTTTGTGCAACTTGTTGAAAATCAGGCAGTTGTTCGAGTTTTTGAACTTTAAAAAATAACTTTTCAAAATATGAAAATACACCTTCCTCCCGCGTTGCAAATTTTTGCCCTTTGCCTTTTAACTTTTGCCTTAAAAAGCCAATCCGAGGAGCCGAGCGATGCTGAGCTTTTTGCAAAAATGGATTCGCTCGAAAAATCATTCCGTTGGGAAACGGGCCGGATTTCCCTGAAAAATGGCCTCGCGACGGTCAATCTGCCCGCAGGTTTCCGCTTTTTGAATATTGATCAAAGCCGTTTTGTCCTTGAAGAACTTTGGGGCAACCCCGCCGACGAAACCACCCTCGGAATGGTTTTCCCGGCGGAAGGCAGCCCGCTCGACAGCGGCGTTTTTGCGTTCAACCTCACTTTTGACGAGATCGGGTTCGTGAAAGATGCCGATGCCGACGAGATCGACTACGCCGACCTCCTCAAAACGATGCAAAAAGAGGCTGCCGAGGCCAACCCGACGCGCCAACAAGCTGGGTTCGAGACCATCAATATCATCGGTTGGGCCAGCCCTCCGTTTTATGACAGAAACCGAAAAGTGCTGCACTGGGCCAAAGAGATCCGGTTCGGCGAAGGGCCAGCGAACACGTTGAACTACGATGTCCGGGTGCTGGGCAGAAAGGGCGTTTTGTCGATGAACGCGGTCGGCGGGATGGGCGCATTGGCGCAGGTGCGACAAAATATCGACGGCCTCGTGGGTGGCATCGAGTTTCAGGACGGGCAGAAATATGCCGATTTTGACCCAAAATTGGACGAAGTGGCGGCCTACACGATCGGCGGATTGGTCGCGGGAAAAGTTTTGGCGAAGGCCGGAATTTTTGTTTTGTTGGCCAAATTTGCCAAGCCGCTCATGGTCGTTGGCGTTGCGGCGGGCGCGTTGCTGATGAAATTTTTGGGGCGAAAACGGAAAGAAGACGATCCAGAAACCGTTGCTTCAACAGAAAAACCGACCGACGAAATCGATCTGAAAAAACCGGAAACCCCTGGCGAAATTTCCTAAAAAAATGACGGCACAGCAATATTATGAGGGCATCCGCGACCTTTATCGCGCTGCCGGAAAACAGGAACGGGCCCAAAAATCCTATCTCTACATGAAGGGCTGCGCCGATTTTTTCGGCCTGATGGCTGCCGAGTGGATGTCCATCGGAAAAAAATATGCCGACGAAAACGGCTGGCCCGATGGTGAAAGTTTGATTGAAACCGTGCGGCTCTGTTTTGCCGACGACCATCGGGAAATGCACTATTTCGCACTCGAAATGGTCCAAAAACGGGTAAAAACGCAACCGCCAGCGTTCATTTTCTTTCTCGAAGAGCTCATTTTGGAAAAAAGCTGGTGGGAAACCGTGGATTGGATTGCAAAGCTCGTGGCCTTTTTTCTCCAAAAAAACCCGACGCTCACCCGACCGACCGTCGAGCGGTGGATGGCCTCCGGACAGCTTTGGCCAATCCGCGTGGCCATTACTTTCCAGCGATATTACCATGAAAAAACGGACGCGGAACTGCTCTTTTGGTGCATTTTGCAAGTGCGGGGCAGCCGCGAGTTTTTCCTGCAAAAAGGGGCCGGTTGGGCGTTGCGCGAACTTTCAAAATTCAGGCCCGAGGAAGTCCGAAAATTTGTCGAGGAGACGGAAGGCTTGGCCCCATTGACCCGCCGCGAGGCCCTGCGTTTGATGAAATAGTAGTGGCCATTGATTTCGCAATTATTTGCAAATCAGCCCCGCAAAAATTCGAGATAATTGTCGGGCCGGACAACCTCAAAACTTGCCCCCGGATAGGCATTTGAAAAAGTCCTGGGCATCGATGCGCCTTTTTCGGTGCTCCATTTGAATTCGACGGCGCGGATCTGACCATCTGCTTCCTCCAAATAATCGATTTCCTGCTGCTGGGCCGTCCGCCAAAAATGGCTGTGGCCATAAAATCCCGTATAACCGTTCTGTTTTTTACGCTCTGCGACCATGTAGTTTTCCCAAAGTGCGCCAGCGTCCGTCCGCAGTTCGAGCGGTCGAAAATCGCCGAGGGTCGCGTTGCGGATGCCGCAGTCCCAAAAATAGACCTTGCGCGATTTTTTCAGTTCGGTGCGGACATTGCGGCTGAAAGCGGGCAGCCGGAAGACGATGAAGGTCTTTTCCAACAGGTCGATATACCGCTCGACGGTCGAAACATCGCTCGAAACCACCTTCGCGAGGCTGTTGTACGAAACCTCGCTACCGATTTGGACGGCCAATGCTTTGAGGAGTTTGTCCAAGATTTCGGGCTTGCGCAGGTCGCGAAAAGTGAACACATCTTTATAGAGGTAGCTCGTTGCCAATTGGTTCAAGATGGGCAGCTCCAGCCCAGGGTTCGAGACGATTTCAGGGTACATCCCAAAAAGCAGGCGGCTGGAAAGTCGGCGGGTTTCCTCAAAATCGCCATGGAAACCGGCCATTTCGGCGGCAGACATGGGCAGCAACATGAACTCCCATTTGCGTCCCGTAAGCGGTTCATTGACCTCATTGGCCAGTTCAAAAGCGGACGATCCGGAGACGAGCAGACTTGGTTTTTTGATTTGGTCGATGATGATCTTGAGGGCCAGGCCGATGTTTTTTACCCGTTGCGCCTCGTCGATCAGCACCAGTTCGGCATCGCCAATCAGGTTTTGCAGGTTCGGCAATTGTTGGATTTCGAGCCGCATCCTGACCGCCGCGTCGTCGCAATCAAGCCGCAAAATTTTCAGCGTGCTTTGCCGGGCAATCTCGTCCATGAGCGTGCTTTTCCCCGCCTGCCGTGGGCCGAGAAGGATGACGGCTTTGCCCGGGGATAGCCGTTCGCGGATGGTTTGGAAAATGGTGCGCGGGATCATGGACGATCAATTTTGGGGATAAAAATAACAATTTAAAGGTTGTAACCGAAATTTATTATAATAATTTTCGGTTACAACCCATGAATTCTTATTTATTGATCGAAATAAACCACTCCCGAACTGGGTTCGAGGACCCTCAAACATTCAACCAATAGACCACTTTCAGCACGATTGCCCGGCTTTTTGGTGTAAAAAAGCGGACGTGCGGCTCGACCGACTGCGCATACGAATTGTCGGTATAGACCAAAAAAACATCGCTCACGGGGCGGAAACGCCATTGCAAACGGGCGTTCAAATTGAAATTATTGGCCTGCGTGTTGTATTGAAAAAAGGCCGAAAGGAACAGGTCGCGGCGGAAAGAGACCTCCGCTTTTGGGCCGATCAAATAGAAATCCGCCGACGGCAAATTGCCGGGCTGTTTGATATGAAAGTAGGCAAAATTCATCGAAAAAAGGCCAACAGGTTGGACGCGATAGGCGAGGTTTCCGGTTGAAATAAATTTTGAGCCCTCAAAATGACTTCCCGTTTCGACGCGGAAACTGCCCTGAAAATTGTCGCTCGTCCCGGTCCCTGCCTCCAAATTTACCCCACGCGACGGGTAGGCACCGACCGGAAGTTTGTCCTCGCCCGGCCCGATCAGCCCGCCCGTTGGGTCGAACGGCTCATATAAATAGGTGTAATCGAGATACAGCCCGGCCCTGATTGTCGCTTGGTCCTTGAACTCGACGGACACGTTTGGGTCGATGCCGTAATCCAGTTTTTCGCCCTTCCAACCATAGGTCAGGTCGCCGCCGGTGCCGATGGAAACCGTGCGGACATGGGCCGAGTTTTTTGGCCAATGGGTGAACCTCATGCCCGGATAAAGCCCCCGGATCGCGTGCCTCGGCACAAAACCGGCATCGGCGGTGTAAAAGGAATCGACCGCGAAATGGCCCAAATTGAACTGAAAAGTGCGCCCGCTGTAGCCCAAAAACCCGGCATAGGTGTTGCCCCGTTGCCGCTTGTCGGGCGAGAAAGAGCGGTGGAAATAAGCCTCGCCCTCCCATTTGTTGTTCTTTGAAAAAAGGTTGTATTCCAGCCCGGCCATGCGGTTAAATGGTTGAAAACCAGCACGTTGCGCATCCGAAAGCTTTCCAAGGAAGTTTGTTTTATCGACAAAGATCCCGGCGATGGTCGAGCGGCTCTGGATGCGCCGCTGCAAGATGGCGACCGTAAAATTTGCCCCCGGCTGGACGTTCGTTGCGTCCCAGTCTTTCCGGTCGGTCGTCATGTTGAGCAGGCCGATTCGGAGTTTGTCGGTCAATTTTCCGCTCAAACGTGCGCCCGCGAGGATGGGCACTTTTTCGAGGTTTTTGGTCAATGGGTTTTCTGCGAGGCCGACCCTTCGACTGAAAAAAGGCCGAGAGGAAGGGAAGCCGAACTTCCCAAAAAGGTCCTCGTTCTCGATAAAAAACTGCCGCGTCTCCGGAAAAAAAAGCTCGAACCGGCTCACGTTCGCCACCTGTCGATCCACTTCGACCTGCGAAAAATCGGGGTTGAAGGTGAGGTCGAGGTTGAGGCCGGGGGTGATGCCGATCTTTGCGTCGCCGCCGATGTTACGGGTGAAATTTTGGTCGCTTGGCAATTTTTCAAACTGCGCGTTCCTCAAAAAATCGGTAGAAAGCCCCGCCGTCGCGTAGGGGATCAGCGAGATGTTCAGCCCCGGCCCCGGCGGCGCATCGGCCCAGACGAGCGACCCGGCAAACGCCAGCGAAACGGGGTGGAACTGCGATGGCACGGGCGCCCAAGTGCCGGTCTCAAAATCCTTCAGTTTCGTCCGGATGAAATTCATGCCCCAACGGTTTTGTTGGCCGTCGGGCGCGAGTTTGTAGCGAAGGGTCTTGAACGGGATGGCGATTTCGACCACCCAACGGTCGTCAAAATTTTGAACCTCCGAAGCCCATTTGTTGTCCCAAACAAGGTTCATGTCCTTGCCGTTGGCGATGGCCGCCTCGCGCTGCACATTGAGCGGGCTGACCGCAAAAAGATAGCCGTTCAGCCCGTCGCGGAACGGGTCGAACGAGACATTGATCACGTCCGTCGTGCCGGGGCCAAAATCGCGGCGGAGGCTCTGGACGGTATAATCGGCCCTGTTTTGATAACAAATATAGCCGACATAGAGGTTTTTATCGTCAAAAGTGAGCCGGGCCTCGGTTGGCCAATTGGAATAAATGGAGTCGATCGGGTAGTTCAATTTGAAATTTTTGGCGACCTGCGCCGACTGCCAAGCGGGCTCGTCGAGCTGCCCGTCGAGGGTGATCGGGGCAGTCGCCCGATGGATGGACAGCTCAAAATGGGCGGGCTGCGCCAACATTTTTGCGCAAAAAAGCATCCCCAAAAAGGGGGTCATCAACCAGTTGGGTTTCATCGAAAATTTTTGCGAAAAGTAGAAAAAAGCGCGGTGTTGCGTTTTGGGTTTTCGCCAAGCGTATGGCTTTGGGGTGCGATTGTTGGGGTTGGCCCATCGCGAGGACCTGTTTTTCTTCGACATGAACGGGAAAGACAGGAACGAATGGATTGGTCAATGAAAACCCCCCTTTCGTCCTTTTTTATGAATTCAAAATCTAGTTGCGCCCATTTTTGCGCCCTTAAAATCGTTTCCCAATAAAATATGTTCATGAAAAATTATTCAAAACACCTTTTCCGCGCCCTCGCTTTGATGGCGTTTTTAATGCCGGGCATCGTATCGGCGCAAAATTTCACCATCAGCGGCACGCTGAAAGATGCCGCGAACGGCGAGGACTTGATCGGCGCGACCGTCACCGTGAAGGGCCGCCCCGCGATTGGCGCGGCCACAAATACCTACGGTTTTTACTCGCTCACGCTGCCGAATGGCGATTATGTTTTGCGGTTCCAGTTCATCGGAATGATGCCCGTGGAGGAAAAAATCAAGCTCGACCGCGATTTAAAGTTCAACAAAGAGCTTGTTTCGGAGGATGCCGTCCTCCAAGAAGTGGTCATAAAGGCCGAAAAAGAGGACAAGAACATCACGAAAAACGAGATGTCCGTCACGAAGCTCGACCCAAAAGAGGTTGAAAACATCCCGGTCATTTTCGGTGAAAAGGACATCATCAAGACCCTCCAACTCACGCCCGGCGTGAAATCGGCGGGCGACGGAAATGCCGGTTTTTATGTGCGTGGCGGCGCAATAGACCAAAATTTGATCCTCCTCGACGAGGCACCGGTCTATAATGCGTCGCACCTTTTGGGCTTCTTTTCGGTCTTCAATTCCGACGCTTTGAAGGACGTGACGCTCTACAAAGGCACGGCCCCGGCGGAATTTGGCGGTCGCGGCTCGTCGGTCCTCGACATAAAAATGAAGGACGGCAACAACAAAAAATTCAACGCATCGGGCGGTATCGGGGCCATTTCGTCGAGGCTGACGCTCGAAGGGCCGCTCCAAAAGGACGAGGGGTCGTTCATCGTTTCGGCTCGGCGAACCTACGCGGACGTTTTTTTGAAGCTCGCGCCGAACAAGAGCCTGCGCAAAACGAAGCTTTATTTTTACGACATGAACGCGAAGGCGAACTATCGTTTGGGCGAAAAAGACCGCCTGTTCCTGTCCGGTTATTTTGGGCGCGACGTTTTGGGCGCGAGCGATTTTGGCCTCGATTGGGGCAACGCGACGGGGACGCTGCGCTGGAACCACCTTTTTAGCGACCGGCTTTTTTCAAACACGTCGGTCATTTACAGCAATTTCAACTACCAATTTGGTTTCGGCGCGACGGGGACGGGCATCAAAGTGAAGGCCTCCATCAAGGATTTGAACCTAAAACAAGACTTTAGTTTTTTTCCGAACGCGCGCAACACGATCAAGTTTGGCCTCAATTTCATCAACCACACCTTCCGCCCGACCTCGCTTGAAGCGGAAGAAAACAGCAGTTTTTC
>JANOQP010000404.1:0-4444 GCA_031414895.1 Saprospirales bacterium | reverse complement strand
AATTTTGAAACTTTGAAAAGATAAATCGCAGCCCAGTTGAACAGCCGAAAAGTGAGCTCACTATCCGGCAAATTTCGGGAAAAATGGGTCAATAATCCAAAATTTTTCCGAACGTAATTTTCATCCCGTGCGTGTTTCAGGATCAACAAAAGATGGCTCAAAATGACAAATTTCTTCAAACCCAAAATCTGTTCGTCCACCATTTCAGGCACGTTGATGAAAATATAGTCCAATTGTGGGACGAATTTTTGGAAGCCCGGCGGCAGGCCCGGAAACACATCGGCCAAATTTTCCTTTTCCCATTTCGCCTCGCCGTGGTAAATTACGACCGGGACGGGCAAAGCTGGCGGCAGGTTTTGCTTAAAATCCGAATCAATTGCCCCGCCCGAATACCGCAACAACTGCGGAATCACGGAACGTTCAGGACGGTAACTTTTATGTTCAAAAATAAAGCTGATTCGTACCGGGGGCCCATTCCTTGTTTTTGCCCCCCAAATAATGTCCGAAAATTGGGCGTTCATTTTTTCATCCATAAAACTTTCCTTTTCGAGCCTTAAAGTCCCGAGGTCGAGCGCGGCAAAATCGTCGGGCTGCATCGCAAATTCGAGCCATTCAAGCACGATTTCACGCACGCTGAGCACCGTTTTCATGAACTTGTCGTGCGGGTGATGGAGGAAGAAAAACGGGTCGGGGTTCGGGTAACTGGGTTCGGGTGTTTGTTTTGCCATCGTATGTTTTTTTAGCTAATATGGCTTGCAAGAAAGCACTTTTTCGCAAAAAAAAGGGCAGGTTAATCAACCTTTCAGCAAGGTTAAAAAAGGTTAATCGGCCCATTTTCCCCGCCCGCGCAACCTAATTTTGCCCCGATGAACAGCCGAAATTTCAATTTACCTAAACTTTGGATGACCGCCAGCCTCGGGCTGTTGGGGCTGTTCCTCGTCCTTTTTTTGAAAAAAACCTACGATGGCGAAAAGTCGGCCCTCGCCAAAGAGGTCGGCTATCTTTTTATGGGCGCGGTGCGGAAAATCGAGGGCAACGCGCTCGACCGATTGGTGCGGCACCGCATTTTTTTGGGCGATTCGATGCCGGGCGGACGGTTTTTTAACGAAAAAAAGGACTCCGTGCAGGTCATGGCCTTTTTCGGGAAAACGGAAAAAACCGCCCAAACCGAGGACGAAAAACTGGAGATCCGCGTCGAACGGCGGGCCGAAAAAAAGGGCATCGCCGACATGAGCGGCTCCATTTCGATGGTCGTCGAGATGGGCGACAAACCGGGCGCGACGCTGCCCGATATTTTTGAAAAAGGAGATTTTTTGCCGCAGCTCACCGCCAATTTCGACAGCGCAATGGCCGCCGCCGGACTGTTCATTTCCCATGAAATCCTCCGCTCGACAGACTCCGTTGCAACATGGGAAAATTTGCCGACGGGCAGCTATACAGACCTCGCGTCCGGTGAAAAATTCACAGCGCAAATTGTTGATTATCAATGGTTTGTCATCAAAAAAATGTGGCCGAACATTTTGTTTTCGGTCGCTGTTTTTGGGTTTGTCGCACTCGCTTTTTGGAGCATTTGGCGCAGTTTGGTGGCGCAAAAAAAACTTCTTTCGCTCAAAAACGACCTCCTCCAAAACATCAGCCACGAACTCAAAACGCCCGTCGCGACCGTCTCCGTCGCAATCGAGGCATTGAGCGGTTTCGAGGCCGCCAGCAACCCTCAGCGCACCCGCGAATACCTCGAAATCTCGAAAAACGAGCTCGCCCGCCTCTCGCTTTTGGTCGATAAAGTGCTGCGCATGGCCCAATTTGAAAAGTCCGCAATGCCGATGTCGATGGCCGCTTTTGATTTCAAAAAAATGGTCGCGGAGGTCCTCGCAGCGCTCCGATTGCAGTTTGAAAAAACGGGTGCAACCGTCCATTTTGAATCCCCCGATGATGGTTTTGAAACCTCCGGCGACCAGCTCCACCTGTCCGGCGTGGTGTTCAATTTATTGGACAATGCGTTGAAATACAGCAATTTACGCCCCGAAATTTTGGTGAAACTGACCAAACCCGATGGCCAAATTTTGCTCGAAATAACCGACAACGGCCCCGGCATCCCGGCCGAGTTCCGCGAAAAAATCTTTGAAAAATTCTTCCGCATCCCTACCGGCGAGCGGCACGACGTGAAGGGCCACGGCCTTGGTTTGAGCTACGCGGCAGAGGTCGTTCGGCTGCACGGCGGGCGGGTCTGGGCGGATGGCAGTTCATTTTTTGTAAAAATCAATGGATAAGATCAAGGTTCTTTATCTCGAAGACGAGCCTTTTTTGGGCAAGATCGTCCGCGAATCGCTCGAAACGCGCCAATTTGACGTTCGTTGGCTGACCGACGGGGGCGGCGCGGCGGTCATTTTTGACGAGTTCCGGCCCGACATTTGCGTCCTCGACGTGATGCTCCCGAAGGTCGACGGGTTCACGGTGGGCCGGGAAATCAGGGCGAAAAACCCAGCCGTTCCCATCATTTTTTTGACGGCAAAAACGCAGACCGAGGATGTTTTGGCCGGGTTTTCGGCGGGCGGAAACGATTATATCCGCAAGCCGTTCAGTATGGAAGAATTGATTGTCCGCATCCATAACTTGTTGAAATTCAACGAGAAAGCTTCAGTTTTGGCACATGAAAATATCCAAATTGGCGGCTTTCAATTCTCAATTACCCGACAGGAGCTTATTTTTGGCGACGAGGCCCGGCGCCTCTCGCACCGCGAATCCCAACTGTTGGAAATGCTCGCCGCCCGGCCCGGCCAGCCTGTTTCGCGCAAGGAAATTTTGGACAAGATCTGGGGCAACGACGCGTTTTTCAACTCCCGCAATCTCGACGTTTATATCACCAAACTGCGCGAATACCTTCGGGCGGATGGACGGGTGGAGATCATCACCTTGAAGGGGGTCGGGTATCGATTGGTCGGGTAAAATTTGACGGGCATTTTCGCGCGTTCAAGTATTTTCGCGCTGTTTCAACGCCATTTTTACCAAATTTATGGACATCAAAAACTTCATTGCCAACGAGTTCCGCCCCGCCTTTTCGCAAAAAACATTGCCCAATTTCGACCCTGCGACGGGCGAAAAATACGGGACCCTGCCCGACAGCGGCCCCGACGACGTGGCCCTCGCTGTCGATGCAGCGACCGCCGCATTTGCCGATTGGGCTGGCCGTTCGCTCGATTTTCGGAGCGAGGTTATGAACAAAATCGCCGATGGTATTTTAAAAAATATCGACCAGCTCGCCGCAGCGGAAACCCTCGACAGCGGCAAAACGCTGGCCCGTTCGCGCAATATCGAGATACCGAGGGCGGCGCAGAATTTCCGATTTTTTGCGGCGCAATGCCTCACTTTCAGCTCGGAAAGCCACGAAATTCCAGGCGACGCGCTCAATTTCACCCTCCGCCGCCCGGTCGGCCCGGTCGGCTGCATCTCGCCGTGGAACCTGCCGCTCTACCTTTTTTCGTGGAAAATCGCGCCCGCGCTTGCCGCCGGGAATTGCGTTGTCGCAAAACCGAGCGAGGTCACGCCGATGACCGCCTTCCTTTTGGGCGAGATCGTGCGCGAGGCCGGAATGCCGCCGGGCGTTTTAAATATCATCCACGGCGACGGCCCAAACTGCGGCGCGGCCATCGTTTCACACCCAAAAATCAAGGCCATTTCGTTCACGGGCAGCACACGGGCAGGTGCCGAAATAGCCAAAACTGCGGCTCCAATTTTCAAAAAAACCAGCCTCGAACTCGGCGGGAAAAACGCAAACGTCATTTTTGCGGACTGCAATTATGACGAAATGTTGGCCGAGACCGTCCGTTCTTCCTTTAATAATCAGGGCCAAATTTGCCTTTGCGGTTCGCGGATTTTGGTGGAAAAATCCATTTTCGACCGCTTTTTGAATGATTTTATAAAAAAAACAAAAGCCCTGCGCGTCGGCGACCCGCTTGATCCTACGACTGATCTGGGCGCAATCGTATCCGAGCTGCATTTCAAAAAAGTGCTCGACTGTATCGAAACGGCGCGGGCCGAGCGCGGCGAAATCCATGCCGGAGGCCATGCTGTCCAACACGACGGGCGTTGCAAAAACGGCTGGTTTATCGCCCCGACCATCATCACTGGGCTGGGGCCAAATTGCCGGACAAACAGGGAGGAGATCTTCGGCCCGGTCGTCACCATCCAACCTTTTTCGGACGAAAACGAGGCACTCGAACTTGCAAACGCCAGTGATTACGGTCTCTCGGCAACCGTCTGGACGGGCGATCTCCGACGTGCGCACCGCATGGCAAGCGGCCTCGAAACGGGCATCGTTTGGGTGAACACTTGGATGCTCCGTGACCTGCGGACACCTTTTGGCGGCGTAAAAAACTCGGGCATCGGGCGCGAGGGCGGCATCGATGCGATGCGTTTTTTTACGGAGGCAAAAAATGTGGTCATT
>JANOQP010000403.1:0-5167 GCA_031414895.1 Saprospirales bacterium | reverse complement strand
GGCGAAACCATCCCGGCCCACGCGTCCAATTTGAAATAAAGGAACGCGGCCCCGATTTGAACGGCGGCAAAACAGGACAAGAGGCCGGCCACCGTGCGCCTGTTTTTGATCAAAACCCGCCAGCCATTTTTTAGGCATTGGACAATCGGGGCACCTGTCCTGATTTTCGATAGCCGTGCCAGTATTGACCAAGCGAGGAGGATCCCCAAACCCAAAAAATAGACGAGCAGCACGGCCAACGCGCCCCAAACGGCGACTGCTTCGGTAGAAAAAAAGGTGAGCGAGGCCTCCAAATTCGTCAAAACTGGCAGCAGGATGGCCGCCGACCAGAGCGCGGCGAGGCCCAAAAACACACCCGCTATTTTCAAAAAAGGGAAAAACCAGCGGGCCCCTCCAGCCCAAAATCCCATCCAGCCAGCGGGTCGGTTTGTGGCGCAGGTCATCGATCCGGCATTCAAAAAAACAGCAAAAACCAGATAGACCAGCACCAGCCACCTCAACTGCCCTATGAGTGGCGTGATGGATGCGCCGTGCACCTTCAAAAAATCGGTGACGACAGTGTGGTCATAGTTTTTTACCAGCTTTTCGACTTCGAGCGATTGGCCGATGGATGACTCGAACACGCCGAAAACCTGCATCCCGAGTGTCAGGGCCAATAAAATTTGAAAAAAATAGACGATTGCCGCAGGCCGCCATTGCCTCAGCCCGATTGAAAAACCATCAGAAAGTGCGCTTCGGAAAATCATTTTTAAACCAAAAAAGAGATGAGCTGAAAGAGGTTTTGCACCCAAAAAGTGGCTTTCGCAGCGTATTTCCAGCCCGGTGCGGCGGCGGGCTTTAGCGTCATCGAGTTGTTGTTCAGGTCGATGTCGAGACCAATTTTTTGGCCGGGATCGATCTGTGCCGAGACGATTTTTGAACCGCCCCGAAATTCAAACTGATGGTTGCCGCCCTCGCCATGCCAATGCGCCGTTTGCTGCGAACCGTCCTCAAAGGTCACCAACAGTTCGACCGGGAAAACCCAGTCGCCCTTTCGCTGGACGGTCACTTTTGACAGCATCTGAGTTTGGCCACGGCCATCTTTTTCGGAAAACCCGGCGGGCGTTTTTCCAAAAACCCCCTGCGGCCCGGGCAGCCAATCGTTCGAAATATGGGCCACTGCATAGTCGAAAACCGCCGAGCCGTAAATGCTTTTTTCAAATAGGCCGAACACGTTTTTCCCAAAAACCGGGTCGGGCAGGGCGGTCAGTTTTTCGTTCAAATGCGCCATCAGGTCTGTGCCGCGCGGGTGCTTGAACTTCCATTTTTCAAAATAGGAACGGACGATCTCATCCATTTTTTGCTCGCCGACGAGCGCTTGCACGGTGCGCAGGGCGGTCGCGGTCTTGCTGTAGATCAATGGTTTTCGGTTGGTCTCCGAAAATTCCCAGCCCGGTTGGCCGACGATATCGTCGCGCGGGTTGGCCATCGTCGTGTATTCCAAACGGCTCAATTCGCGGTTGCCAAATTGATAGCCGGCCAGCTCGACGAGCGATTTTTTTTCGCCAAAAGCGGCATCGATGATTCGATCCTCAAAGTAGGTAGCGAAACCTTCGTCGAGCCATGCCTCCTCTTTTTCGTTCGACGAGACCATTCCCATAAAATATTGGTGGACAAACTCGTGAACGACGAGCGATTCGATGGTCCGGATGCCTGCGGGCATGGCGTAAAAACTGCCGCCCGTGATCAGCGTAGGGTACTCCATCAGCCCCGAGCGGAGGCCGTGGAAGGGCGGGTCGATGACCGTGATGCTCGGGTACGGGTACTCGCCGACGTGCTGGTGGAGGTAGCCGAGCGCAAATTTCGTGATCCCCCGGAGACGTTCGCCGAGGTTGGCGTGCTCGGGCGCGATGAGGAGGCGGATGAGCACGTCCGGGCTGCGGTCGGCGGACAAAACGGGGCGCGGCCACCGCTCCTCCTGCACCGTGAACCTCGGATAGGCCGTCCATGCAAAACCGATCACGTCCTCGGCATGGAAATGGCGGGTCGTCGTGCCGTCGCCGTTGTTTTTTTCGCCGACAAGACAGCCCGAACTGCCGAAAACGAAGTCGTTTTTTGCGGTAATCCGTACATCATAGACCCCAAAATCGGCGAAAAACTCGGTCATCCTAAAAAACTGGTGGCAGTTCCAGCCCCAATCGCCAGATGCTTTTTTTTCAAGAACACCAAGCTGCGGGAACCAATGGCAAAGGAAAAAAAAGTCCCTGCTGTAACCGGCCCTGGCGATGGTCTTGGGGATTTGGGCGCGCCATTTTAGTTTGAAAACGCCCGTTTCGTTCGGTTGGATGGGCCGGTCGAGGACGACTTCGAGGACAGATTGGTCTTCCGGGTTGCCGTCGTCGGGCTGTATAAAGCGCATTTTGGTGGTCAAATCCGTCGTGCCGCTCGGCCCGGGGCTGGCTTCGCGCTCCAGTTTTTCAATGTCCACCCAGCCCCATTCGTCCGGTTTCCGATCGGTAAAACTTTGACCGAAAATGCCCGTCGCGCCCTTTAAAAAACTCGATTCCGTGTTTTTGAAGGCATTAAAATACAGGTAAAAACGCAGCTCCCGGATCGGGTCGGGCGACTGGTTGGTGAAACGCACGGTCTGGACTGCATCGAGCATTTTGTTGGCATCGTCGAGCGACACGTTGATGTCGTAATTGGCCGGGCGTGTGCTCAACGGGGCCTCAAAAAACGGGTCGCACTGCCCCTCGATCGTTTGGAGGGCCAAAAAATGGGCGAAAAGGAGGGTGAAAAAATAGGTTCGAGCCATGAAGCCGACTAAATTACTGGTGCTAAATAATTACAAAATTTCATCGCTTTGCCAACCGGCTGTTCCAAAACCCATAGCCAAAATAGATTACAAGACCGGCCGCCAGCCAAATGAAAAACCCAAGCCACGAATGCGCGGGGATCTGCGCCATCATGTAAAAACAAAAAACGAGGCCCAATACCGGGATCAGCGACATCGAATGCCGGAAACTCATCACGGCCATCAACACGCAGAGGCCGAGGAAGAGCCAATTTGGGATTTGCGCTGCCCAGTTTTCGAGGCTGAAAGTGGCATCGATATATTCCGGGAAATGGCGCAACACCAGCCATTCGGTCGCCAAAAGCATGATTGGAAAAATATATTTCGCATTTAAATAAGGTACACGGAATTTTCCGCGCGGCGGGTTGGGCCGCATTTGCAGCTGTAAAACGCCCGCGCAGACCAAAATAAAGGCAAAAAGCGTCCCCATCGAACATAGGTCCAGCACAAGATCGGACGGGATGAACAGCATCGGCACGACGACGAAAAGCCCTGTGATGATGGTCGCGAAGCCCGGCGTGCGGTATTTTGGGTGCAGTTCCGAGAATTTTTTTGGCAAAAGCCCGTCGCGGCTCATCACCATCCAGATGCGCGGTTGGCCAAGTTGGAAGACCAAAAACACGCCCGCCATCGCCACGACCGCCGAGATCGCAATCACGCCGGAGAACCATTCGAGCCCGATCTTTTCAAAAACAAAGGCCAGCGGGTCGCCCACGTTCAGCTCTTTATAGCTGACCATGCCGGTCAAAACGAGCGAGATGATGATGTACAAAACGGTGCAAATGAGGATGCTGTAGATCATCGCCTTCGGCAAATCGCGCTGCGGGTCCTTGCATTCCTCGGCGGTCGTCGAGATGGCATCGAAGCCGATGTACGCGAAAAAAACCGACGAAACGCCTGCCAAAACACCGCTCGCACCGTTCGGCACAAACGGGTGCCAATTGGCCGTATCGACATAAAACGCGCCGACCGCGATGACCGCGAAAACAATCAAAAGTTTGAGGGCGACCATCAAATTGCTCGCTTTGCGCGATTCGCTGATGCCGCGATAGACGAGCCAAGTGATCAAAATGGACATCAAAATGGCTGGAACGTCCAAAATAAGCCGCAAACCACCGATTTTTGGGGCATTTGCCCACGCGCCGACGGCCTCTTTTTGCGCGTCCGAAAAATCGGCGGGCGCGACGGCTGCGGCTGCCGATGCCACTTTTTGGGCCGTGACATAATCCACCGTCGCCCAATCGGGGATGTGAAAATGGAACATATTTTCCATCAAGCTCGTGAAATACCCCGACCACGATACGGCGACGACGATATTGCCGACCGCATATTCCATCAAAAGTGCCCAACCGATTATCCACGCCACAATCTCGCCAAAAGCGACATAACTATAGGTGTATGCCGACCCGCTGACGGGGATGAGCGACGCAAATTCCGCATATGAAAGCGCGGCAAAACCACAGGCCAGCGCGGTGAAAATGAACAAAAAGATCACCGCCGGCCCGCCGTTGAAGCTCGCCGAACCGATGGTCGAAAAAATGCCCGCGCCGATGATGGCCGCGATGCCGAACGCGGTGAGGTCGACCACGCCGAGGTCGCGTTTCATGCCGTGGCCGCTGCCCTCGAAATCGGGGCCGCGCATCGCATCTTCGAGTGATTTTTTGCGGAAAAGGTTGGAAATGGACATGGTTCGGATTGTTTTTGATGGAACGGTTTCGCTTATTTTGAGCGGAAAAGGTACTATTGGTGGGGGAAGCGCAAACTTTTCATGCAGGTTTATTGACCACATGGCCAAATGAAAAGGCAGGCAAAAAGACTATTTGGCCATTGGGCGCGTGAACTTCAAAATTGGCTCGCGGAAACTTTTGACGGCCAGTCCATCGCCCAATTGCACCGCTTTTTCCCCGCCCGTCCACAGCAGGTTTTGCCCAAAAAGGATCTTGTTGTCCTTAAAACGATAGGTTGAGAAAGTCCGCAGGGGCTCTTTTCCGCGCGACGAATTTTGTTGGTCAATCGTTGTCATTTCGCAGCGGGCGCAGGGCTTTCCGACGCGAAAACTCGATTTCCCGATTGAAAAATCGACCCAACTGTCTTCCGAAAAAGGCACGGCACCATCACCGTCAAACACAAAATTGGGCCGGAACCGGTTCATCGGCAGGGCAGGGGAGCCCTTTTCAAACAGCCGCCGGTTGAGGTCGTCGAGCGATTTTTGGCCGATCACCAAAAAGGAAAAGGCATCGGCAAAACTCGTGAACTGACCTTTTTCGGCAAATTTCAAATCTGTTTGCCGCCGCGTCGAGCTGGGCATCGTTGAAGAGCGGTAGAGCGTCGTGG
>JANOQP010000402.1:0-8422 GCA_031414895.1 Saprospirales bacterium | reverse complement strand
CGCCAGTCATAGTCCCCCCGGACGACGACCACAAAATCCCAGTCCGACCACCGCGTCGGCTTGCCCCAGGCCCGCGACCCGAACAGGATGACATCCTTTATCCGGTCGCCAAACTCGGCAACCAAACGGGTCTTGGCCTCGCGGAGGATTTTATCGCGCTTCAACATGGTGCGAAATTAGGATATTTTTGAAACAAGGAGATAACCTGGCCTTAACCCGTTGATTTTCAACCCTTTGGAAAATTTTTAAAAGGAGGAACAAGCTCTTTTTTGCGATTGCCGTGCTGCGGCTGATGGTTGGCGATGGTTGTTGAACGCCTTTCAACAAAAAAATGGGCATGAGCGAGTTTTGTCACCTCCGGTGCGAAACAGGTGTTTCGCCCCATGAAAAAAACACGGCAGCTCGGTGCCCGGTTTCACAACCATGTTTTCTGAAATTGTCGCCCGTCGTGCTAACTTTCGGCCAATTAGCCGATAAAATTCCGACCGGCCTGCCAAGTCGCGAACAAACAAAGCTTTCATTTTTGATGAAAACTATCCTCCTCGTAGCCCTTTTGCTGGCTGCAGTGCCGCTTTTTTCGCAAAACAAAGGCGCGTCGCCGCTGCCCGATCCGTCAGCCGTCAGCCGTCCGCCGTCCGCCGTGACAAGGGCCGTCGTCATCGGCATCTCCGATTACCGCGAGCCGCTCATCCCCGACCTGAAGTTTGCCGACCGCGATGCGGAGGCCTTCGCCAGTTGGCTGCGTTCAACTGCCGGGATGGGCCTGCCCGATTCGAACCTCGTTTTTTTGAAAAACAAGGGGGCGACGACGGCGCAGATGATCGTCTCGCTCGATTGGCTCATCGAAAAAAGTGCGCCGGGCGACCGGGCGTTCATCTATTTCAGCGGCCACGGCGACGTGGAACGGGTGACGAAATTCCAGCGCGGCTACCTTTTGAGCCATGATTCGCCGCCCGCCGTCTATGGGGCCGGGGCTTTTTCGCTCAACTATTTGCAGGACATCCTGTCGACCCTTTCCGAAAAAAACGTGCAGGCCTTCGTCATCACCGATGCCTGCCGGGCGGGCAAACTTGCGGGCAGTTCGGTCGGCGGGGCACAGGCGACGGCCACCCAACTGTCGCAACAGTTCGCCAACGAAATCAAGGTCTTGAGCTGCCAGCCCGACGAGTTCAGTTTGGAGGGCGAGCAATGGGGCGGCGGGCGCGGCTGTTTTTCCTATCATTTGGAGGATGCGCTTTATGGTTTTGCCGACGGAAACGGCGACGCGACGGTTGATTTGCTCGAACTGCGCCGCTATTTGGAGGACAACGTCAGCCGCGAGGCCGCTCCGCAAAACCAGTTGCCGATGGTCGCCGGGCCGGTGAAAACCGTCGTCGCCGCCGTCCGCCCGGATGCCGTGGCCGCCCGGAAGGCCGAAAAGGGCAACCGCGCCACCCCGTTCCGCGCCGTGGACAACCGTGGGATGGAAGACCGCCTTTTGGAAAAAATGGACACGAGCGACCAGCGGATTTATGCGCAGTTTTTGGCGGCGGTCGATTCCGGTTTTTTGATGAAACCGGCGGGGAGGAGCGCGGACGATTATTTCAAAATGCTTTTGGAAAGGCCCGCGATGGCCGCACTGCACGGCGCGATGAAGCGGAAACTGGCCGCCGCGCTCATGGATGAAGGGCAGACCATCATCAATAAAGTGCTCCGGACCGACCCGCAGGTTTTGGACAATATCTTCGCAAACCGGGTCAAGTACGACCATTTGCCCGCCTATTTCGAGCGGGCGACGGAGATTTTGGGCGAAAGGCACTACGCGTGGCGGGACTTGAAGGCGAAGGAGTTTTACTTCCGGGCGATGACCTTTCGACTGGAAAACTACCCGGACAGCAGCGCAGAATGGCGTTCGACCGAAAGAAGGAAATGGCTGGGAAAATCGCTGGAAAGGGACAGCAGCTCCGCCGTCGTTTTTTACGAATTGGGAAAGACTTATGAAGGGCATTCAAAAGAGCGGATTGGATACTATAAAAAAGCGGCATCGCTGGCGCGCGGTTGGGCCTTGATCTATCATGAATTGGGCCTAAATACCTCGGCCATGGAATCCATTTCCAATTACAAAAAAGCAATCGAGCTCGATTCCACTTTTTTGCAACCGTGCTATTCAATGACCTGGGTGCTCGATGATCTTGGGCAAAGGGACTCGGCCAGCTTTTGGAGGCAAAAATACCTTGCTGCATTCTTCCAAAGGTTCAAAATTGACCCAGCCTCCCTGAGGTCCGTTGAATGCGAGTATGCGGGGCTGATGCTCTGGCGGGAGGGGGAATTTGAAAAGGCAAAGGCCTTTCTGTTGCGGGGCGAGGAGCTATCGGGCGGAAAGGCGGATTTGATATATGGTTCGCTTGTGGTGGTGTACACTGATTTGCTCGATTTTGAAAATGCCAAAAAAGCCTGTGAAAAACGGGGCTGGTCCTACAATCTCGGCGATATCAATTTCTATTTTCAAAACGACACGGCAAATGCCGTTGCCGCATGGGCAAAAGCGGACGGCGTGGCAGAGTATGAACAAATCCATGCTTGGATGGCCATGGGCAAGGCCGACAGGGCTTTTTATTTGGCAAAAAAAAATTTGGAGTCCTCCTCCATGGCGTTCTACCTGATTGCCGAATCGGCCCGACAACTGGGCATGGCAGACACCGCAACCCATTATTTCGGTCGGGTTCTTGAAAAAAGCACCCCGGAAATCAGTGGTTCTTGGTCCAAAACCTATCCAGATTACCTCATCGCGGCCCTCGCTTTTTCGCGTTTGGGCAAAAAAGGGGAGCTTGACAAATTGCTGCAATCGGCCAATGAAAAACTGCACGGCGACCCTTTCCATTTATTCGCGCTTGCCAGTTTTTATGCGCAAACCGACCAGCCAAAAGCGGCCATCGCCTCCCTCCAAAAGGCCATCGAAATGGGCTGGAAGCCCGACCCGCTAATATGGATATACGGCACCCTCTGCGACCCCCTTCTCCACCCCATCCGCGAGACCGCCGATTTCAAAAAACTGGTCAAAAAGCATTTCCCAAAATACTACGATATCGCCACGCGGGTGCCGGGGAGGCGGTAAAGCATTGAAAATCAAACAATTAAAAAATTTATGAGCAAAAGAACCCTCCAAGTCAAAGGCACCACCATCAACGTGGACGACCGCGACTACATCTCCCTTTCCGACATCTGCGCGGGCTTCGAGGCCGGCACCGCGCTCATCCAAGGCTGGATGCGCACCCGTTCTACCGTCGAGTTCCTCGGCGTATGGGAGCGGCTTTTCAACACGGGTTTTAATTCTATCGAATTCGACAGAATTAAAAACGAGTCCGGGTCGAACACCTTTATTTTATCGGTCAAAAAATGGGGCGAGGCCACCGGGGCCATCGGCATCACGTCGCGGGCCGGGCGGTACGGGGCGGGCGTTTTTGCCCACAACGACATCGCGGCGCATTTCTGCGCGTGGCTCAGCCCGGAGTTCCACCTGCTGCTCATCCGCGAGTTCCAGCGGCTGAAATCCCTCGAATCGAATGACTGGCAGCTCCGCCGCGAGCTCGCCAAACTGAACTACCCGCTGCACACCCATGCCGTCAAAAACCTCATCGAACAAGGCCGGGAACATTTCGGCCCGCTTCCAAAATCCGCCGAAAACCAGATTTACGCCAGCGAGGCCGACGTGCTGAACAAGGCACTTTTTGGCATCACCGCCGAACAATGGCGCAACGCCAACCCCGGTTCGCAGGGCAACATCCGCGACCACGCCAGCATCATCGAGCTGCACGTTTTGGCGAACATGGAAGCCTACAACGCCATCCTCCTCCGCAACGGCCTCAATCAATGGCAGCGCATCAACGAACTGACGCGGACCGCCGCCGAGCAGATGCAGATTTTTGAGGAAACCAATATCGCCGCAATCCGCCGGTTGAAAAATGCTGCCGCCAAACCGGGGCCGCCCCAAAAAGGGTCTCCAAATGATTTAACTGATTGAAAATCAATGCAATGAAAACGGTCATCTTCTTTTTTGCAACGCTACCCATTTTGCTTTTTGGGCAAACCGAAAAGGGTGCGAGCCCCCTCGCCGCCCCGTCCGCCGTTGGCCGTCCGCCGTCCGCCGTGACGAGGGCCGTCGTCATCGGCATCTCCGATTATCAAGAAAAGGACATCCCCGACCTCCGCTTCGCCGACCGTGATGCCGAGGCTTTTGCCACTTTCCTCCGAAGCCCGGCGGGCGGCTCGCTCGACGGCGACCATTTGAAATTGCTGACCAACTCGGCGGCCACGACCGCCCAGTTCGATAACGCCCTCGGCTGGCTGCTCGATGAAAGCAAAGAGGGCGACGAGGCCATCATCTACTTCTCCGGCCACGGCGATGTGGAGACCCGCACCCTCAGCCAACAGGGGTTTTTGCTCTGCTGGGACTCGCCGCCGCAGGCCTATGTGTCGGGGGCCTATCCGATTTTTTTCCTGAAAGAAGTCGTTTCGACTTTGAGCATCCAGAACAAGGCGCGGGTCATCGTCATCACCGATGCCTGCCGCGCCGGCAAACTGGCGGGCAACACCATCGGCGGGGCGCAGCTCACCAGCCAGAACCTCGCCCAACAGTTCGCCAACGAGGTGAAAATCCTCTCCTGCCAGCCCAACGAGTTCAGCATCGAGGGCGAGCAATGGGGCGGCGGGCGCGGCGCGTTCAGCTTTCACCTCGTCGACGGGCTGTACGGCATGGCCGACGCGAACACCGACGGCTCGGTCAACCTGATGGAAATCGGCCGCTACCTCGACGACCATGTAACCACCGAGGTCGCCCCGCAGAGCCAGGTGCCGATGACCGTCGGCAACCGCACAGAAAAACTGGCAGCCGTTTTTAGCGACCTCCTCGCGCAGGTCAAAAAGAACAAGGCGGGCCAACCGCCCACTTTCAGCCCGACCGAAAACCGGGGCATCGAAGAGGACGTACTGGCCGCGGCGGACACCTCCGTGCGGAAGCTGTACCGGCTTTTCAAACAGGCTTTGAAAGAAAAGAACTTCTTCGCAGCCACCAGCCAGGACGGACAGGAGTTGAGCGAAGCCGAAACCGCCGATGGCTACTATTTGCGGCTCATGGCCGAGCCAAAACTGGCGCGGCTGCACAACTCCATGCGCCGCAACTATGCCGCCGCCTTGCAGGACGATGCCCAGCAAGCCGTGAACAACCTGATGAAAATGGAAAAGACCGAGACCCGCCTCTACCGCCTCGAACGCCTGAAAAAATACGCGCCCTATCCCCGCTACCTCCAACGGGCGGCGGAACTGCTCGGAGCCGGGCATTATATGTACCCGACGTTACGGGCGCGGCAGGCCTATTTCGAGGGGGCGGCCTTGCAGATGGAAAGCCCGCTGAGCGCGGATTCGGTGCTCGGTGAGCGTATTTTGGGGAAATACCGGGCGGCATTGGGCTGGCAGCCAGATGCGGCATTGACCTATTTTGCGATGGGCGAGGTGTTCGAGAGCGTTGTGCCGAATGAGGACTCGGTGGTCATTTATTTGCAAAAAACCATGGATGCCGCACCCGGCTGGCCTCGGGTATATTCAAAAATGGCCCGTTTCCTTGTAAGAAAAAAGAAGCAATTTGATGAAGCCTTCAAGGTTCTGGACAAAGGCTTTGCCATTGATTCCAGTCAGGCGATACTGTGGGATTCATACGGTTTATGCCTTTGGGTTCAGGGCAAGTCGGATGAATGTGTGCCGTATTTATTGAAAGCCATAGCATTGGATTCAACTTATACGGATGCTTGTGTACGACTCGGAACTCTGCATTTCGAAAAAGGGAAATCAATGGAATCAATCGCCTGGCTATTGAGGGCCGTGCAGACTGACAAGCCGAGCGAAAACAGTTTCGGCTATTTGGGGGCTGCCTACTACTATATTGGGCAGTATGACAAGGCCGAGGAATACTATAATAAAGCGCTGGAAATAGAACCGGACTCTCCCTTTTGGCTCGCTCATTTTGCAGGCACTTACCTAAAAACGCATCGGATTTTGGAGGCAAATGCATTGTTCCAAAGGGCGTTAGCGTATGATTCGACTAATTGGAATATTCATCGGGCCATCGGAGAAATGTATGACGACAGCGGCTTTTATGCCGAAGCCGAAACTGCCTACCTGAAAGCCATTGCGATTGGCTCTGTCTGGGGTTTGGAATGGCAATTTCTTGGCCGACTCTATTTGCACACAAAAAGGTATGCCGAAGGGGAGGTCTCCGTGAAAAAAGCCATTGCGATGGACTCGACTAATTTGGCGGCATTGACCTTGCTCGGACAGGTCTATCTGGCAGCCGGGCGGTATGAAGAAGCCCGAAAAAATTTCGCCGTTGCGCTCGGAAAGGATGCCGAGAACCCACTCAATTACGTCCAGCTCGCCCTCCTTTCCGCTGTCGAGGGCAAAACCGCCGAGGCCCTCGATTTCACAGAAAAGGCGTTCCAAAAAGGGATGCGCTTCGAGGCAATTTATGCCGACCCGGAGTATGATTTTGCGCCGGTGCGCGGGCTGCAAGGGTTCAAGGTTTTGGAGAAAAAGTATTTTCCCGAAAAAGCAAAAGACTGAAAATCATCAACCAGCCAGCAGGGTCACATAGCCTTTGCAGGCTTTGAGGATGCAGTAGATATTGAAAATATCGTCCTGCGTGGCATCGAACGATTGGCTGACCGCATACTTATCGCCGTCAAGAATCACGAAATACCAGTACCGCCCGATAACGTAACAGCCGTACAGGGTATGCTTAACTGGGTTCAACTCGCGGGCGGCGAGCATGGCGGCGAGCAGTTGGCCGAGCGGGTCGGTGTCGCGGCGTTTTTCGGGCTTGTATTCATGGAGGAAAAAGAAAGGCTCGCGCGGGTTCTGCTTCCCAATGGCGACGACAAACTCGACCCGGCCTTTAAGTTCGACCTCGTTTCCGCGAACGTCCATTTTTTTGGCCGCGAGCGGGCGTTGGGTGAAAGCCCTGAATTTTTTGCTGGTGAAATCAACAAGGTGGATGACCGGGCTGATGAAGAAGAACTTCAATTCGTCTTCATTCCAAGCATCTGCACCATAAACCAGTTCTTGCCGCAGCCTTTCCAGTTGAGATTTGAGCGGCTCCACGAGTTCGCACTTTTCGGTAAGCCAAGCCTGCAAGGGCTCATATTCGTAAAGGCGTTCGAGGCCGAAAGTCAGTTCCAGTTCTTCATACTGCCATTGTTCAAAAGACTTCATTTTTAGTAATTTTCCTGCAAAAATAGCCTGTTTAAGCAAAATGCATCTTGATAAAATCAATCCAATGAAAAAGCACATCATCTGCCTCGCCGCCACCCTTTTGCTGGCCGCCGCGCCGCTCTTTTCGCAAAACAAAAAAGGCGTGTCCCCCATTTCAACCAATTCGACCAATTCGACAGGACAAACCCGCGCCGTCGTCGTCGGCATTTCAGATTATCAGGAAAAGGACATCCCCGACCTGCGCTTCGCCGATAAGGACGCGCTGGCGTTCGCCAATTATTTGAGAAGCCCCGCCGGGGGCAGTTTGGACAACGACCACCTCCAAGTTTTGACCAACCAAAACGCCACAGCGGGCTTGGTCGCGGCAGCCCTCGATGCCCTCATCGAACAAACAAAGGAGGGCGACGAGGTCATCATCTACTTTTCAGGCCACGGCGATGTGGAGCGGAAAATGTTCAGCCAGCCCGGTTTTTTGCTTTGCTGGGACTCGCCGAGCCGCGTCTACATGGGCGGCGGGACCTATTCGCTGGCATTTTTGGAGACCATCGTCACCACGCTTTCGGTTCAAAACAAGGCGAAAGTCGTCGTCATCACCGATGCCTGCCACGCCGGGAAACTGGCCGGAAACCAAATCGGCGGGGCCCAACTGACCTCCGCCAACCTCGCAAAACAGTACTCCAACGAGGTCAAGATTTTGAGCTGCCAGCCCAACGAGTTCAGTTTGGAGGGCGAGCAATGGGGCGGCGGGCGCGGGGTTTTCAGTTACCATTTGGTGGACGGGCTGTTCGGTCTGGCCGATAAAAACGGCGATGCAGCGGTCTCGCTTTTTGAAATTGGCCGCTATTTGGAGGACAAAGTGCCGACCGAGGCCGCGCCGCAGAGCCAAATGCCAATGCTTTTGGGGAACAAAACGGAGCGGCTGGCGACGGTCAATGCCGGCATTTTGGCCGAACTGAAAAAGGCAAAATCCGGCGGGATGCCCGTTTTTACCGCAACCGAGGGCCGTGGTTTGGAGGACGATGTTTTGGGAAAACTGGATTCCGGGATTGTCAAAAAGTATTTTGCCTTCAAAAAAGCGGTGGCGGAAAAGCGGTTTTTTGAAGCCCCCCCCGACCCCCCCGGAGGGGGGGAGCCGCGACACCCGCAAAACCCACAGCTTACCGACGGGAGCGGCTGGGAGCGC
>JANOQP010000401.1:0-2901 GCA_031414895.1 Saprospirales bacterium | reverse complement strand
AGTGGCATTTTGCGGCCATGAACGAGCATTCCTCGCGGAGCGGGCTGTTCGTGTAGGTGTTCGCAAAGTTTTGGAAATAATAGTTGCCGAGGATATAGTTGTTCAAATTGTACTGCGTCCAGGCATATTTATAGTAGACCTGCTCGCTGCCGCCCGTGCCTTTGAGCGTCGGGAGGACGATTTCGTACAGGGTTTGGGCCTTTTGCCACTTTTTTTGGCCATAATATTCGTTGGCCTTTTTCAAGATCGCGTCCGCATTGCCGGAGGAGCGGATCTTCTCGAACTCGCTTTTGCAGGAAAAAAGGAGCGCGACGAGCGAAATGGCGAGGAAAAAAGAGGTTTTCTTCATAATGAGCGGCAAAAGTAGAAAAATCAATGGAGGTTTTTGCTGAAAAACTGATTTTTCAGGTTCGGAAAAGTTTTTACGCGATGCTAAACGTGGCTGCCCCCTAAAACGCATCTGCTTTTTTGGTCAATTTTTGATGACCCCCATTTCCCTCCCCACCTTCGTGAACGCCGCGACCGCCTTTTCGAGGTGCACCCGCGAATGCCCCGCCGAGATCTGCACCCTGATCCGTGCCCTTCCCTGCGGCACGACCGGGTAGAAAAACCCGATCACATAGATGCCCTCGTCGAGCAAACGGGCGGCCATTTCCTGCGCGATGCGGGCATCGTAGAGCATGATCGGCACGATCGGGTGCTCGCCGGGGATGATGTCGAAGCCCGCTTTTTTCATGTTTTTGCGAAAAAAACGGGTGTTCCGTTCCAGTTTGTCGCGCAACGTGGTCGTTTCCGAGAGCATATCGAAGACCGCAATCGACGCACCGACGATGGCAGGGGCGAGCGTGTTCGAGAAAAGATAGGGCCGCGACCGCTGCCGCAGGATCTCGACGACCTCTTTTTTCGATGCCGTAAAACCGCCCGATGCGCCGCCGAGGGCCTTGCCGAGCGTCCCGGTGATGATGTCGATCCGGCCAAAAACGCCCCGGTGCTCGTGCGCCCCGCGCCCTGTTTTGCCCAAAAAACCGCTCGAATGGCATTCATCGACCATCACCAGTGCGCCGTATTTGTCGGCGAGGTCGCAAATCTTGTCGAGCTGCGCAATCGTGCCGTCCATCGAAAACGAGCCGTCTGTGGCGATCATTTTCCGGCGGCAGCCCGCGTCGGCGGCCTCTTTGAGGCAGCGTTCGAGGTCGCCCATTTGGTTGTGCTTGTACCGCCAGCGTTTCGCCTTGCAAAGCCGGATGCCGTCGATGATGCTCGCGTGGTTGAGCTCGTCCGAAATGATCGCGTCCTCCTCGCCGAGCAGCGGCTCAAAAACGCCGCCGTTCGCGTCGAACGCCGCTGCATATAATATGGAGTCCTCCGTGCCGACGAAATCGGCGATCTTTTGCTCCAATTGTTTGTGGATGTCCTGCGTCCCGCAAATAAACCGGACGCTCGACATCCCGAAACCGTGCGAATCGATTGCTTTTTTCGCCGCTTTCGTCACTTTTGGATGGCTCGAAAGGCCGAGATAGTTGTTCGCGCAAAAATTGAGGACCTCTTTGCCCTGGTTGGTCGAGATTTCCGCGCCCTGCGGCGTGGTGATGATGCGCTCTTTTTTGAAGATGCCAGCCTCTTGGATGGCGGCGAGCTCGGCCTCGAACTGGCTTTTTATGTTGCTGTACATGGTAAAATATGGTTGACTGCGAACGGCTGACGGCGAACGGTTGACGACGGACGAGTACGCGGGCCGTCAACCGTTCGCCGTCAGCTGTTTGCCGTTAAGTGTGAGATCATGTCATCTGTCATCGCGTCAAGGTCAAATTCGGGCCGCCAGCCCCAATCATTTTGCGCCCTCGAATCATCGATGGTTTCCGACCAAGAATCGGCAATCGCCTGCCGGAAATCGGGCTTGCAGGTCATCTCGAAATGCGGGATTTTCCGCCGGATCGAGCCCGCGATTTCGCCCGGCGTGAAGCTCATCCCGGCGAGGTTGTAGCCCGTCCGCAGGGTGATTTTTTTGGCATCGGCCTCCATCAGTTCGATGGTCGCACGGATCGCGTCGGCCATGTAGAGCATCGGCAGGCGGGTGTTTTCGCGCAAAAAACAGGTGTATTTGCCCGTTTTCAGGGCCTCGTGGTAAATTTCGACGGCATAATCGGTCGTCCCGCCGCCGGGCAGGCTTTGCCAACCGACGATGCCGGGGTAACGGAGCGAGCGGACATCGAGGCCGTATTTTGTAAAATAATAGTTGCACCAGTTTTCGCCCGCCGCTTTTGAGATGCCATAAACGGTCTCCGGGATGAGTGGGCCGAACTGCGGCGTGCCTTTTTTCGGGCTTTCCAGCCCAAAAACGGCGATGCTCGACGGGAAATAGACCCGGTCCATTTTCCGGTTTTTCGCGACGTCGAGCACGTTGAACAGGCTGGTCATGTTGATTTCCCATGCCTTTTGGGGCATTTGTTCGCCTTTTGCGCTCAAAATGGCCGCCAAATGATAGATCTGGTTGACCTTCTGTTTTTGGCAAATGTCCCCTACGGCGGCCCCGTCGAGGACATCGAGCACGGCCGTCGGGCCATGTTCATCGGGAATCGGGCGGATGTCGGTGGCGACGACATTTGCGGCCCCATGGATTTCGCGGAGGGCCTCCGTCAGCACGGTGCCGATCTGGCCGCCGGCCCCCGTGAGCAAAATTTTGGTTTGGCGCATTTTGGTTGGGCTTTTTTGTCTGAACTTTGATTTTTTTGATTGATTTGATGTAGCTGTTTAGCCTTGGCGTGTACCGGCGGCTTTAGCCGCCGACTTTTCGCTAAATTGACAAATTATCTTCAAAAATCATCCTGAATTGGCGGTTAAAGCAGCCGAAGTGACTCCAATATTTATCCAATCCCGCCAATTTTCACACGAAACGGCGGC
>JANOQP010000400.1:0-7216 GCA_031414895.1 Saprospirales bacterium | reverse complement strand
CTGCCCGTGAACCTCTTTTTTTATGCCCAAAATCAAACTTTTTTGGGTGGCAAATCAAACGCAACCGCCTGATGTTCCAAATGCCCGTTGTGCGAACCGTCGCAGAAAGGTTTGTTTTTTGAGAGCCCGCAGCGGCAAAGTCCGAGCGCGGTCCGGCCCTGCAAACCATAAACGTTGCCCTGTGCGTCCACAATCTCGAAATCCCCCTCGATTTTCAACGAGCCGTTTGAGTTCACTGTCAATTTTGTTGTAGCCATTTTGTGTTGATGATTTTATGTGTTTAAAATAGTCTGAACTGTGATTCTTTTGATTCTTTTGATTGCAATGATTAGGATTTGTAGAATCATTGCAAGCAAAAGAATCACAGTTCAGACAAATGAAAAAAATGCTCAATTTACCTTCACGCGCCCTCCCGTCGAATGGCTCGAAAACTCCGGCGCGTACATGCACTGCAAGGTCGAAACGCCGCCCGAAAAATCGCCGCGTTGTTGTACAACCAGTTGATATTCAAGCACATAAGTCCCTTTTGGCATGTAGGAAATGAAAAAATGCGTCGCCAAATCGCGGGTCGATTGATAATATCCGAGGCCATCTTGATAGCGATATTGGCTCAAAACATCCACCGGTTCGAAGCCGGCAGCCCGCGAATCTTTGAGGTGCAAATACTCCATCGGTCGGTCGGATTTGATCTCGACGCGCACTTTTAGGCGGTCGCCGGGGGTCAAATTTTCCACCGCGACGAGCTTTTCGCCACTGTCCGTCCGCACGATTTTGAACAGGCTTTTGGAGATTTTCAGCGGGGTTTCGCGGAACGATTTCACCTTGTCCATGTCTTCCCAATATTGCCAGTATGTCGCGCCCCAAGCCACGCCGGGGTTCGGGTTGGTCACTTCAATTTTGCCAAAATCATTTTTCACCTCGTTCGCGGGCCATATTTTTTTGAAATAACCGGTGCCGGCCTCGGGCAAAACGTCCGATTGGTCGAGCTTTTTTCCGCCGATTTTGATGGCCACGGGTTTCGTGTCGTCGAGCCATTTTGAGTTGCCGATCAACAAAGCATAAACCGCCGAGGCCGTTGCCTTCGTGGTTTCCCAACGGTTGGTCTGTTTGTTTTTCAGGAGCCAAATGCGTTGATTATCAGCACTTTGTGTATCGTTTTCGACTTCCAAAAAAGCCTCAATGAGCAGCGATTGCGTCTCGATGGGCAGGTCGTACCAGTAAAATCCGGGGGCAAAATTCCAGTACATTCCCAGTTCCTCGCTGTTTTGGGCGCGTTCGCGGAGGCTGCGGAGGATGACTTTTGCAGCGTCGGTTTTTCCAAAACGTTGGAGCGCGATTGCAATCATGGCCTGTTCCTGCAAACCTTTTTTGGGCCAATTTTTTTCGGTTTGTGCAATGAAAAAATCGAACGCCTCGCGCGGCATTTCTTGCTGTTTGAAAAACGAGCGGGCATAGAGCCATTGGATTTCCAGCGAGCCGAGATGGTCTGTTTCGGTCAATTTTTTATCGTCCGAAATTGCCTTTTTTATCCGCGCAAATGCTTCAACGGCACGGCGGTCGCAAAACCCGACCGCCCGCTCCAAAACAGTCTTAACTTGTTGATTTTGACCAATTTGCATCGCGCCGAGCTTTTCCAAATGCCCCAAATTTTCGACCACATTTTGGGTAATGTACCAATCCGTTGGCCCCCCCGGGAACCACGGCCAACCACCGTCGGGTTGCTGCCGCTCGGTAATTTGGCGGAGGGCGCGGGCCTGTTCGTCGGCCATTTTGTTGAGGTCAAAAAGGAGGGCAATTTGTTGTTTTTGCTGCGCCTCCGATTGGGCTTCCAACACCCACGGCGTTTCCTCCAAAAGGGCGGTTTTCAGCTCCTGATTTTTCGCGAGGTTGCTCGTCAAAGCTTTCCCTTCGGATTTCCAGCGGTCAAAAACGGCCTTGATTTTTGGGTTCGAGTTGGCCACCGACGACGCGAGCGTGTTCGCAAACAGTCGCGACATGATTTGCTCGGTGCATTCGTGCGGATATTCCATCAAATATGGCAGTGATTGCACCGCGTACCAAGCCGGGTTTGGGGTGAATTCGAGCGTAAAAGCCTGCGTTTTTGCCGTCCGTGATGTGTTTTCGGACAACGATTTCAGCTCAAAATTTTTCGTCTGCCCGCCGCGCACCGACATCACGAGCGACTCCGTGACGAGCATCCGGTTCGTGACGACGGGCAGCAAATTTTCCTCGCCGTCGCTGAACGCCCCGCTTTGCGCCGTGACCCGCCAGAGGATGGGCTGCGTCATGTTTTCCGGCACTTTCAACCGCCACGCGACGGTCGAACTGCGGCTTTTTTCCACGGAAAAATTTTGTTGGAGTGGCGATTTTAGGTAATTCTCAAAAAACTTGTCGGTCACGTCCTTTCCCGTGATCGCGTCGGTGAGCAAGATCGTTGCTGTTCCCGTGAGGTTTTGCTGGCTCAAATTCGAGATTTTCGAGACAAATTCGACCTCGTCGCCGGCCCTCAAAAAGCGCGGTGGGTTCGGCAAGACCATGAGTTCTTTTTGCGTCACGACCTCTTTTTCGGAAAAGCCGACCGCCAGATCTTTTGTGTGCGCGAGTGCGCGGAATTTCCAGCGCGTCAGGGCCTCGTTCATCGTGAACTTTACCAAGATATTGCCGTCCGCGTCCGTGCGGAGTTCGGGGAAAAAGAAGACGGTTTCGTTGAGGTTTTTGCGCGGCGCGAATGGTGCAGGGGTCGGTTTTTGCGAGATCTCGATTGGCGGCGGCGGCGTGACACTGCCGCTCATGGAGGCATCCGAGTCCATTTTGAGGGCATAGCTAGAAACCTCCATTGATTTTTCCATCGTCATTCCTTCGGCAGCCATCGGTGCGCTCATCGTCATCATCACCCGCCCAGCGCGGCCGTTAAAATATCCACCATAAAAAGGAAACTCGAACCAGTTCAGTTCGGGAAATGCACGTCCGTTTCCGCCGTCAAAATATTGATTATTCGCCCAATTATTGCCGGAGGCCGCCCCAAATTGCCCAACCTGAAAATAATCCTGCGTCCTTTTTATCTGCCAAAAACTATGCTGCCAATACGAACTGGCAAACTGATCGAGCGACGCATCGTACATCGACGCGAGCATTTCGGCGGCCACTTTTTCCTTTTTCGGGCCGCTGATCTTGAGCCGCCATTCCTCTTTTTGCCCCGGCGCGAGCTTGTCGCGGAAGGTCGAATATTCGATTTTCAGTTCTTTGTTGGACCACGGGACAATGATGCTTTGCTGGGTTTCATAGACCCGGTTTTCGCGGACGGCGAGGATTTTTACCCCGATTTCGGTCCCCCGGTCGGCCTCGGTCGCGGCGATTTGGATGGACTGTAATCCATTCATTTTGAACCATTTAGCGGGTTTCAGGTCATTTGGCCGGGAGATTTTCACCAAATAATTGGTCTCCCCCGTCGCCCCCAAAAGCAACCGTGCCGTCTCGCCCGGTTCGACCGTGTTTTTGTCCAAAGCCACAAAAAACGGCCTCGGCGATGGCGGTTGGTTCATCGTGTTTTCGGAAACCTCGACGATTTTTTCGAGCTTGATTTCCTTGCCTGTCGCCGGGTCTTTCGTCGTCAAAGTGAATCGGTACACGCCCGCGCCGAGCTTTCTTTCCGTCAAATCGACCACCCCATTTTTGTTGCCAGCCGAGGCCGGGACGATGGTTTCCCAATCCTCGCCGATCAGATAATCCGCCGCTTTCCAATTTTTCGGGTCCTCCTCATTTTTATAGGAAATGCCCGCAAAATCGCGCCGATAATCGCCCTCCGAAAGCGTCCAAACATCGGGCGTTTGCCAATATCTGGTTTTGAAAAAAGGCTTTTCGAGCGGTTGGATGACAAGCCGCCCTTTGGCAGCGACCGCCTGTCCGTTCCCGTTTTTTGTGAAAATCTTGACCGTCCGCAAACTGTCCGCCGACATCGCCTCCTGCACCGACCAATCGACCGTCATGGAGGCGTAACCCATTGACAATGAATAAGTTGTGGTGCGCGTTTCGCCCGCTGCGTCGGTCACGTCGGCGGTAATTTGATAGTCGAACAGCACGTTTTCGCGGTCGTTTTCAAACTGCGGGTCGGGCTGCGCCGTAAAATTTATCTTGAATTTCCCCGCGGCATCCGTCACCGTTTCGCCGTGCGCAACCTCTTGGTCGGGCTGTGGCGGGAACCATGATTTCCGGCCCCAGCCCCAGTCATAAATGGCCCGGGCATTGCGGTTCACGCGCCATTTTACGGCAGCCCCATCGAGCGCGGAACCAGCCAAATTCATCGCCTCGCCGATGGCCGTGACCGCTTCACCGAGCCGATAATTGCCCTCGACGGGCAAAATTTTGGCCTCAAAACGTGGCCTTTTATAATCTTCAACCGAGAAATAAATATTGCCTTGTTCACCGCTCCCGTCCACCGAACAGTCAATTCGCATCTGCCCGGTCAGGCCGCTCGAAGGCACGGAGAACGAGCCGTTGAACGAGCCGAACTCGTTCGTTTTCGCTTGTAACTCATTGATTTTCATGGAGTTGGCATCCATGAAGGTCGCCTTTACCTCGCGCCCGGGCAACAATTTTGCCTTCCCATCCGAGCCGTTTTCGACCATGATCCCCTTAAAATAAACGGTTTGGCCGGGCCGATAGATCGCTCGGTCGGTGAATAGCGTCACGGTCGTGAACCCTCTTGGAGGCGGGTTTTCTTGTTTATAAATCGAGTTGCCCGGCAACGAATCGCGGCCATTTATCAAAATAATTTCGGCCTGTTGGCTCGGCGGCCCGGAATAGGTTGCCCGCCCATCAGCATCGGTGGTCGCCTCGCCGAGTTTGGTGGTCCGTTTGTCCCTGCCCGTCGGTTCATAGACCCAATCAATTTTCCAAAATTCGGCGCGGACACCGGGCATCGGCGCACCCGTTTTGCGGTCGGCGACGTAAATATTTGCTGCGTTTTCCCCCAATTCCGTGATGCAAGCCATATTAGAAACATGGAAGCGATTGAGGGCAATTTGAAAGCTCGTTTTAATCGCAAAGTCTTGATTATCAGCGACTTGCACGGCATAATGCCCGATCGGCAGCGCGGGCAATTTGAACTCCGTGAAATGGTTGCGGTAGTCACCGGGGCTGTCCAGTTCCTGCGAAAACGTGTTGAGCGCAGGCTGTTTTTTGAGGAAATCCATGATCTCGGCCTCGGTCTGCAATTTCCCAAAAAGCGCCTCCATTTCAATCGACCAACGGATGACGCGGACATGGATTTTTTCAGCATTTTTGAAGTTCAGCCCCGCCAAGATCGACTGTCCGGGGATGTTCACCTCCTCGACCTGCGGGTATATTTCTTTTGTTAAAATACTGGAAATCAACGATTTGCAACCATTCGCGGCAAAAGTCCCGGGAAATCTTTTGGCAATATCAACCGCCAGATCGTGCGCCGTTTTGAAATCGAAGCGGCCTTTTTCGCCCTTTTCCGCGTCGAAAGATTGGCCTTTTTCAACCCAATAATTGGCCATGGCCAGCCCAATTTCGGCCTCGGCGGGCTGCCCGGCATGCTGTTTTTGGAGGTTCGAGAGCGCGGCCAAATATTTTTCATCGCGGTCGGCGAGCGTCGAATTGTTTTTTGCAAAAAGAAGCCGCTGCAAATCAACGACGACCCGTGGGCCTGCGTTCGCATCGGTCTCGTGGGCGGTGAGCAATTTTTGGAAAACCTTGACCGCCTGCAATTTTCGAGAGGCGGTGTCCACCGATTGAAAATGGGCCGAAATAAAGGTGCGGAACGGCGCGAAAGCCTCGTTTTGCGAGAGCGAAAAACGGTTGATCGGCTCGGTCAAAAAATTGGACTCGTTCTGAAAAAAGTCGATCGCGCGTTGCCCCAAAAAGTCCAAAAGCGTCGAACGGAGCGGCTGCCCGGCCAAACTGTCCTCGCGCCCCGGCGTGATAATCAATTGATAATCAGCGAGTTGCACTGCTTTCAAAACCTCCGGCTGGCCGACCGAGGCCAGATAAAGCGATTGCGCCTCGCGCTCAAAATCGGCCACCGACCATGTCGAAATATCGTCCATCGACATTGCCGCGCCGCCGTCCGTTCGGTTTTGAATGCGCCAACTTTGGTTCTGCAAATAAGTCTGGTAAAGCTGCGCAGTCATGCTCTGCAAGATCGCTTTTTCGGGCACCGGGGCCGTGTCAGTCTCCTTTCGGAGGTTTTGGATGGCGGTCGTGAGGCCGTTTTCGTCGAGCTGCGTTTGGTATTTTGCCCGAAAAATCAGGCCTTTTATCAGTTCGGCGCGGTTGTTTTCGGCACGAGATTTCGCGATAAGCGGCTCAACAAGTTCGAGCGCGGACTTGGGCAAACCAGCGCGGTCGAGCGAGTCGATTTGCTCCCAAACCGTTTTCGGCCCACCGCCAGAAAGGGTTGGCATGGCTTTTTTTTGTGTTTTGCAAAAGGAAAAAAGGAGGGCGAGGGCTGCGGCGAGCACAAGCCAATTTGTGTTTTTCATAGAAAAATGTGTGTTTATCAATGGAATGTGGTGCAACGTTTAGGCCATTAGGCAGGCCAAACATCCAAAACTGGATGCGGTTTTCGCCACAAATTGCACAAATTTTCACAAATATCAGGAAAGGTCGATTTCCAGCCTCACCTCAAACAGGTTTTCGCTAGGCAAAATTTCCAATAAATGCTTGTCGGGATAGGTCAATTCCAATTGACGTTTCACGTTTTTCAAACCGATGCCCTCCGGCTCGCGCGGCGAATCGCCCTCCAAATTATTGATGACAGAAAAGTAGATCGTATCATTCTTCGAGCTGATTTTTATGGAAATAAGGGCGTCGCCAATCGTGCCTTTTCCGCCGTGCTTAAATGCATTTTCAACAAAGGGCAGCAACAAAAGCGGCGCAATCGGCTGGTTTTCGTTCTCAATTTCCTTATAAAAATCAACGCGCAGCCTATCGTTATAACGGAGTTTTTCCAATGAGATATAGTCATCGATAACCTGCACTTCTTGCGACAATTGTATCCGTGTTTGCCGACAATCGTACAAAACAAAACGCATAATTTTCGATAAGGTCAATATGGATTCAGGTGTTTTATCGCTTTTTTTTCGTGCTAATCCGTAAAGATTATTTAGTGTATTAAATAAGAAATGCGGGTTGGTTTGCGCCCTTAAAAAATCCAGTTCCGATTGTAATTTTTGTTTGGTGAGCTCTTGTTCGT
>JANOQP010000399.1:0-2077 GCA_031414895.1 Saprospirales bacterium | reverse complement strand
CCGGGCGATTTTATTTCCCGAAAAAGCAGGACGTTCGCCAGCAGCGACCCGCCCAGAACGGGCAACAAAAGCCACCACCAGCCCACCACAAACCGCCGTTTCGCGACGGGCGGGGCGAGTTTTTTTTCAAAAGAGGCCCAGTCGCGCTCCTCGAAATCCGGGCCGGGCTGCCTGTCAAGGTGGTCCCTGAAATTTTTAAAAAAATCGTCCATGGTCAATTCGATTTTGCGGTTTTTTGAAAATTCGGTGCCAGCAAAAGGAGCAGCTGCTGCTTTGCCCGGGCCAAATTGGAGCGCGATGCGGAAGCGGTGATGCCGAGCATTTCCGCGATTTCGTGGTGCTTGTAATCTTCCATCACATAGAGGTTGAAAATGGTCCGGTAGGCGGGCGAGAGTTTTTGGAGGATCGGCAGGAGGTCCTCGCCGTGCCGGATCTGGGGCAGCGGCGGCCCGTCGTCGAGCAGTTCCGGCAGGTTTTCGAGGCCGAGCGGTTCCGGGAAACGGTGCTGGCTGCGGTGATAATCAATGGCCGTCCGGATGAGGATGCTCCGCAGCCAGCCCTCGAACCGGAAATTGGGGTCGAACTGGTCGAGCCGCAAAAAGACCTTGAGCAGCCCGTCGTTGAAAATCTCGCGGGCCTCGTCGCGGCTCTTCGAGTACCGCAGGCAGATGCTCATCCCGTAGGGGAAAAAATGTTCGTACAGCCGCCGCTGCGCCTCGCGGTCGCCCCGGCGGCAGCCATCGAGCAGGGGCTGGATATTGATTTGACCGGGCGGCATTGGCTGTTCCTTTTTTTTGAAAAAAAATAAGGGGGCAACAAATAAAAACGGGCCCGGGACTTTCAAAAAAGCAAGCTCCGGGCCCATGGTTTTTGGGGGGAAATCACGGCTTCTCGCCTTCCACGCAGACCACGCCGCCCGCGCTGTCGAAGCTCGCCTCTTTTTTGGCGCCGTTCACTTTTACCTCGACCTCATATTGGGTGGAGCCGTCGGCCATGGCCTTTTTGTCGGCCTCCAAAATGGTCGCGCCCGGGAATTTGATGCCGATCCCGGTCGTCACGGCCATGGGCAGGTTGGCCACTTCCATCTCGGATTCGGAGTAAAGGAACGTGCCGCTCATGTCGAAAGTGAGCTCAATTTCTTCGTCCTCGCCCTTTTCGGCCTCGATATCATAGACGACCGTGCCGTCGCAGAGGGTCTCTTTTTCGGCCTCGTCCGCGGAAAAACCGGGGCGGTTTGCCGCGATCCAGGCCTCGATCGCGGGTGGCAGGTCGGAGAGCTTGATCTCCTTTTCGCAGGAAGTGCAGAACAGCAGCAGCCCGAAAAGGAGCATGCCGAACATTGGGAAAGATGCGTTTTTCATGTTTTTTATAAATAAAATGGTGGAAAAATGTTGAGGAATTGAGGAATTGAGGAATCGAGGAACTGGCCCGATTGCACCTCAATTACTCAATTACTCAATTCTTCAATTACTCAATCTTGACTAATTTGATCTCGTCGTTGTCATTGATCATCCCGATGCCCGGGGCGTAGATCTTGAAACCAACTTCGCCGGGTTCGAGGTCGGTCCATTCCTTGATTTTGATGCAGTTCGAGTAGGTGCCGAGCGGGATGGTGACGGTCAGGCCAGTCTCCACGATCTCGGCCTCGTCCTCGGCCTCATCGAAAAGGTATTCCTGCCGATAGGCGAGGCCCTTGATCGGGTTGGCGTGCATGTTCATGCCCGGTTTCGCGCCGTCGATGCCCGCTTCCCAAGCCCCGCCGTGGTCGAGCACCGTGCCGTCGGGGTTGTAATCGGTGACGTACTCGCCCATGTACCAGACATTGCCGGCGTTGTCCTGTGCGTACCAATCGTCGGTGTCCTCCTTGAGCTTGCCGTCGATCCAAACACGGTCGTTCACTACGGCACATTGGATGCCGAGGACGGTCTTTGTTTTGGTCGTCAATTGCACCTCGACGCGCTCGAAACCATCCTCCGTTTGGCCCTCAAAAATATACTTTTTCCCGGCAGGGAAAGGGAAATATTGGTTCGTCAGCGCGGTCGGGTTGCTGAAATCGGTCGCTTGTATGACCGGATTG
>JANOQP010000398.1:0-5989 GCA_031414895.1 Saprospirales bacterium | reverse complement strand
AACGATACGCATATAATCACGATCGCGAAGCTCGCGGGCAACTGGCCCGAAGATGCGCGTCCCCCGTGGTTCGTCCGAATTGTTCAAAAGCACGACAGCGTTGTCGTCAAAACGGATGTACGAACCGTCACGGCGACGGATTTCTTTTCTGGTGCGCACGATGACCGCTTTGGAAACCGTGCCTTTTTTGATGCCGCCTGGGCTTGCATCTTTCACCGTCACGACGATTTTGTCGCCGATATGCGCGTAGCGCTGACCGGTGTGGCCGAGGACACGGATGCAGAGCACCTCTTTCGCGCCGCTGTTATCAGCCACATTCAACCGACTTTCTGTCTGAATCATTGCTTTAAAACTTTGTCAAGGAATTGATCGATGTTGGTTTTGAGAAGATTATCCCATTACCAAATTGTCAAATTATCCCTTTAATTACTTGGCTTTTGACATCACCTCTATGAGGCGCCAGCTTTTGGTTTTCGAGAGCGGGCGCGTTTCCATGATTTTCACCACGTCGCCGGGGCCACATTGGTTGGTCTCATCGTGCGCGATGAATTTTTTGGACTTTTTGATAAACTTTCCGTAAATCGGGTGGCGATGAAGTGCCTCGACTTTCACGGAAATGGATTTGTCCATCTTATTGCTGACAACCACGCCAGTTTTTGTTTTCCGAAGATTCCTTTCCATTGCTGAAAAATATTTTTAAAATGACCGTGGTCGTAATTAACGCTTTGCGCGACGGGCGCGGATTTTGGTGCGCGATGCAATTTGCTCCGGCGTGAAAGCGGCGACCTCGCGGCCACGGCTTTCCGTTATTGCACGGGCGATGTTGCGGCGCGATTCGCGGAGCTCCATCGGGTTGGCCATGCCGCGGACGGCGTGGTCAAATTTCATCTGATTGTATTCTGCCTCCATGCGGCCGATTTCAGTCGCCAAATTGGCGGCATCGAGGTCGGAGAAGGAGATTTTAGCTGTTGCCATGACGAAATTGAATTTTCGTATTTTTCTGACCTGAATCTTTCAAAACAGGCAATTGAATTTATGCTTCGTAATCGTGACGGGTCACGAACTTGCAGATGATGGGCAGTTTTTGCGCAGCAAGGCGGAGAGATGCGGCGGCCAATTCCTGGGTCACGCCTTCCACTTCAAAAATGATGCGCCCGGGTGCGATTTCCGCGATATAATGGTCAATCGAGCCCTTGCCCTTGCCCATCCGGACGTCGGCCGGCTTTTGGGTCACCGGTTTGTCCGGGAAAACCCGAATCCAAACCTTTCCTTCCCTTTTCATGCTACGGGTCACCGCGATACGGGCAGCCTCTATTTGGCGGGCGGTCAATCGGCAGTTTTCCATCGCTTTCAGTCCGAACGAACCGAATGAAATGGTCGTACCCTTGAAGCTGATGCCAACGTTGCGGCCTTTATGGGGCTTGCGAAATTTAAGTCTTTTTGGCTGTAACATGACAAAAAGCAGGTTTAATGCTTGATTTTAAACGAAAATAGGCGCAAAAACCTGATTTTTCGTAAGCGGCTGCAAAAGTAGCCAAACCATCCTAAAATCAAGTCCGCTGATCAATATTTTTCCCGAAATATATTCTTCCGGAAGTTTCTAAATTTATCCGCGACGTTCTCCGCCACCACCACCTGGGCCACGGCCTCCACCGCCGCCAGATCCACCGCGACGATCACCGCCTCCGCCGCCAAACCCACCGCGACGGTCTCCACCGCCACCGCCAGATCCACCGCGACGATCACCGCCTCCACCGCCACCGCGACGGTCTCCACCGCCACCACGACGGTCACGGTCACCGCCTCCGCGACGGTCGCGATCACCACCGCTGCCTTCGCCGCTCATCGAGCTGGCCGGGCGTCCTTCGCTGGTGAAAGGCGTGAGTTCACGCTTCGTCAAAACCTCGCCCTTGAAGAGCCAGACTTTGATGCCGATGATACCGTACACTGTGTTTGCTTCGACGTTTGCATAATCAATATCGGCCCGGAACGTATGGAGCGGCGTACGCCCCTCCTTATATTCCTCCGACCGGCTGATTTCCGCACCACCGAGACGGCCACCGGCCCGGATTTTTATGCCCTCGGCACCGGCACGCATCGAACCCATGATTGCTGCCTTGATGGCGCGGCGATAGGCGATACGCGATTCAATCTGCTTGGCGACCGACTCACCGACGAGGTACGCGTCCATTTCTGGCTTGCGGATTTCGTTGATGTTGATCTGAACGTCCTTGCCGGTCAGTTTTTTGAGTTCTTCTTTGACGCGATCAACCTCCTGACCGCCTTTCCCGATGATGATGCCCGGGCGCGCCGTGTGGATCGTGACCGTAACGCGCTTGAGCGTGCGCTCAATGACGATACGGGCGATGCCACCTTTTGCGATTCGAGCGCGGAGGTAAAGGCGGATTTTTTCGTCTTCGGCGACTTTCAAGCCGAAATCTTTGTCCGCGAACCAGTTTGAGTCCCAACCGCGAATAATTCCGAGGCGGTTACCGATTGGATTTGCCTTTTGACCCATGGTATTTTTTTCTAAAAATAATTGACGATCAAGATTGTTGTTGGGCGGATTCCGTTGCCAACTTAACACGGTTTTCCACGAAAATGGTAACGTGGTTGCGGCGTTTGAGGATCCGGTGGGCGCGGCCTTGGGGGGCTGGCTGAAAACGCTTCAGCATCGTCCCGCCATCGACAAACGCGGTTTTCACCACGAGGTCGAAATCGTCCGCACTGCCGACCATGTCTGCTTTGTTTTCCCAGTTGGAGATGGCGGACAGCACGAGTTTTTCGAGCCAGATGCCAGCTTCCTTGTTGGTGAATTTGCAGATGGCGAGTGCATCGGCGACTTTTTTGCCCCTGATATTGTCCACGACCAACCGCATTTTGCGCGGCGACATCGGGACATTTTTGAGTTTGGCAACAGCTTCCATAGCTTTTTTTAATTAGATAATGGGTGAATAGGTGAATAGGATAATGGTCGGGCTGGGAAATTGTCCCATGCTCACATTACCGCATTCCCCATTTACTTGCGGTTTCCGCCGTGACCTTTAAAGGTGCGGGTCGGTGCGAATTCGCCGAGCTTGTGGCCCACCATATTCTCCGTGACGTACACCGGAATGAAGCTCTTGCCGTTGTGGACGGCAATGGTCTCACCCACCATGTTTGGGATGATCATCGAAGCGCGCGACCAGGTTTTGATGACCTGTTTCTTGTTCGATAGTTTGGCCTTGAGGACTTTTTCCAGCAAAGCATGGAACACATAAGGCCCTTTTTTAAGCGAACGAGGCATTTTTATTGAATTTTTTGGCTGACGGCTGACGGCTGACGGCTGACGGTTTTGACCCGTCCGCCGTCCGCCGTTGGCCGTCCGCCGTTTTATTTTTTCTTGACGAGGACACCGTTGCGGCGGCTGATGATGAGCTTGTTCGACGCTTTCGTTTTGTCGCGCGTCTTCAAGCCCTTTGCTGGCAAACCTTTGCGGCTACGCGGCAGACCACCAGAAGCGCGTCCCTCGCCACCACCCATCGGGTGATCGACCGGGTTCATCGCGACGGCACGGTTGCGCGGGCGGCTGCCCTTCCAACGGTTGCGGCCCGCTTTGCCCATCACTTCAAGGCTGTGGTCTGGATTGGAAACGATACCGAGCGTGGCTTTGCAGGTGAGCAAAATCCGGCGCGTCTCGCCCGATGGGAAACGTATGACCGCGTAGCGACCCTCCCGACCCATCAAAGTTGCGGACGTGCCTGCGGAGCGAACGAGTGCCCCACCCTGTCCAGGGTGCATTTCGATGTTGTGGATTGGCGTTCCGAGCGGCATTTCGCTCAAAAAAAGTGCGTTGCCATTTTCAGGCGCCGCGCCTTTGCCGGACATGAGTTTATCGCCGACTTTCATGCCTTTTGTGGCAATGATGTAGCGTTTTTCGCCGTCCGTGTAATTAAGGAGGGCAATCCACGCCGTGCGGTTCGGATCGTATTCGATGGTCTTGACCGTTGCTTCGATGCCGTCCTTGTCGCGTTTGAAGTCGATGATACGGTATTTCTGCTTGTGGCCACCGCCGCGATAACGCATGGTGCGCTTTCCGTCGGAGTTGCGGCCCGCTTTGTCAACTATCGTGACCGTGAGGCTTTTTTCCGGCGTGTTGTGCGTCGAGGTAAGCTCGGTACGGGTGACCGCAACGCGATGGCGTTGCCCCGGGGTAATCGGTCTGAACTTTTTCGTTCCCATTTTTGAAACGTTTTGGAGGCCGGATTTATGGACATTGGCTTTTGTTTAAAAAAGCCGCACCCGGTCTCGATTTTATGTCCTGTTATAAGTTTCGAGTTTCGGGTTCCGGGTTTTGAGTTTTTGCAACTCAAAACCCGGAACCAGGAACATTTTTTTACGCTTGATCTTCTTCAACCGCACCATATATGTCGATTGTTTCCCCTTGGGCAAGCGTGACATAGGCTTTTTTGTAGGCCGAGCGCGCACCGCGCAAAACGGCTCGCTTGGTGCTGCGGTTCTTCTTTTTCGCCGGGATGACGGAGGTGTTCACGGCCTTTACGGTCACGTTGAACATCGCTTCGACGGCCTTGCGGACTTCGATTTTGTTGGAGGCCATGTCCACCACGAACGAATAAACGTTCTCCTTATCGGCCATTTTGGTGGCCTTTTCGGTGATGACGGGCTTGATAAGTGTCATTTTCATGGCTCAAAAAGTTGATTGGATTTTTGCAATCGAACTTTCGGCAAGGATGATCGTGCCGCCGTTCATGATTTGGTAGGTGTTGATGTCGCTGGCCGGGGCGATGCTCGTGTGCGGCAAGTTGCGGCACGATAGATAGAGCATTTTGTCGTAATCGCCGGTCACGAAGAGGCTTTTGCGCACTTTCAGGCTCGACATGATATCGGCGAACTGCTTAGTCTTTGGCGCGTCGAACGTGAAATCTTCCATGACGATGATGCTGCCAGCGGCTGCCTTCACCGAAAGGGCGGACTTACGGGCCAAACGCTTCACTTTCGTGTTGAGCTTGATTTCGTATTTGTGCGGTTTTGGGCCGAACATCCGCCCGCCGCCACGATAGAGCGGGTTCTTGATATCGCCTTTCCGCGCACCGCCTGTGCCTTTTTGCTTCACCAATTTACGGGTGGAACCGGTCACTTGGCTACGGCCTTTGGTCGAGTGCGTGCCTTGGCGCTGGGCGGCGAGGTACGATTTGACGGCGAGATAAACAGCGTGCTCGTTCGGCTCGATGCCGAAAACGTCTGCCGGCAGTTCAACCGAGCGGCCCGTGTTTTCCCCGCGAATGTTGAGAACGTCGAGTCTCATTTTTTTAAGAAATTTATCGATAAACAATTGATAATCAGAAGATTAGATTGCCTCTCGAATTATTTTTCAATAATCACAAATGAATTGATATGCCCCGGAACAGCCCCTTTGATAAGGATAAGGTTTTGTTCGGCGAAGATTTTTACCACCTTCAATTTGCGGACCTTCACGCGGTCGTTGCCCATGCGGCCGGCCATGCGCTTGCCCTTCATGACCTTTGCGGCGAAGGACGAGTTGCCGAGCGAGCCCGGTGCGCGTTCCCGGTTGTGCTGACCGTGCGATGCACTACCGACACCGGCATAACCGTGGCGTTTCACAACACCTTGAAAGCCCTTGCCTTTCGACGTTCCGATAACACTAACGGTATCGCCTTCGGCGAAAACCTCCATGATATTGATGGACTCGCCGAGCGACTTGCTGATGGTCATGTCGCGGAACTCGATGAGCTCGCGGACTGGCGCATCGGCAATCCCCGCTTTCGCGAGGTGGCCGGTTTTCGGGGCATTTGTATTTTTGCCTGCCAAAGAACGTCACCAGGTTCAAGATTACAGGCCGGGCTATTGGAAACGCTGCGATTCAGTTTTCGGGTGAATACAACGTGGAGGTTGCGAATGAGATCGTATCCACCGACGAACTCGCGCTGCCGGACAACCCTGCTACCGGCGAAACAGAAATGGAAGCGGA
>JANOQP010000397.1:0-2136 GCA_031414895.1 Saprospirales bacterium | reverse complement strand
CGCGACGGGCGGCCACAAGGGCCGCCCCTACACCGCGGGCCCAAAAATGTAGGGGCGGCCCTTGTGGCCGCCCGTCGCGTGATGGGCCTCCCAATTAGTAGATAATTCCGAAGTATTATTTATCAAAGCTCCCGTACAAAGGCTGCCGCCATCAATAACAATTCTTGCAACAGACCTTTTTTCGACCTGCCATAGATTCCCCACATCACAGTTTATGTCGTTATGGCAATCCAAAATATCTTGAGCAAAGCCATCTTCTGATACCTCGTTGAGTTGACCAAAAATATCTGCAAAGTCGTGGGAAATGCTGGAAATCACGAAGGATGGTGGAATGGTTAATGAATCCTTCTCATAGACCAGTTCCACAACCAGTACGCTTCCGGGAATCAGCGGTGTCGGGAGGACTTGTTTGTCCGTGTAAAGCTCCGTATAAGGGCCGACTATGAATGACAAATCCGGATTGTACAGAAACAGGCTTGTATTCGCGGGTAGGTTTAGCTCATGAAAAATGAGCATCATGGAGTACGCCTTGTCCGATTCGATTCGCAAACGCCAGACCATCAACCCATCCTCTTCCTCCCAAACGCCTGAATTTTCGGGGGTTAGGGCAACAGAGGATTTTTTGGCAAAACGCATAGGGCTTACCCCGTTTTGCACGTCGGCCTTCGAAGATTCCACCATTTGGGCAATGCCGGAGGTATCACATTTGAAAATAGGTATTTTGTTGCCCAATTCCAAAAAAGTTGGCGTAGGATTAATCAACCGATCCTGTCCGGATAGGTTGAGCGTTACGACGAACAGCAGAGCCGCCAAAATGGCCTTGAAAAGTTTGATAGGCTTCATTGTGAAATAGGTTTAAGGTTGAAAAAATATCTGAGTTGAATAGCGTATTTGAGGTTTCGTGCGGTTTGGAGGTTCAAGTAAAACCCCCAACCCTCATCTTGACTGACGAAAGAATTGACATCACCAATTGCAGTCAGCCCTATTTCCATCGTGCCCAATTCTTTTTTACCTATTTGATATGCCGCAGAGAGGCAGGGCGCTATTACCACTTTGCTGTACCAATCTCTTTTAATCCATGCAATTTCTTCAAATATAATTTCTTCAAAATTGTCTTTTTTGGACAACAAGAATCCAGTATTGAGACCCGCCGAGAAAATCATTGAAGTGTTGGTCGAGATAGGAGTTGTATAATTGCAAATGATTGGTACACTTAAATATTTCAGGTTAATCTGCAAGGTCGTGTCAACATAGGTCTGAAAGAATGCGTAATTATATTTCAGCCGAATTTGATGTTTTAGTGAAAGGTAGCCTAACCCAGTTTCGATTGAAACCTTATTGTTAATCGCTTTCCTAAACCTCAAGGAGGGGCTGACATAACCAATTTTTTTCGCCGAATTTTCAGCTCCAGAAAACCCATAAGGTACTATAGTATCAGAAGAAATACCGTATAAATGGTTATAACCCATCTCGATTTGGATGCCCAATTTTGATTGGCCATGAACTATGGAAATGAACGTGGAAAAAAACAATATCAGTCCTATTTTAATCATTGCTTTTGTGTTTCGGTTTTAATTGGTTGATGCTGGTCACTTGAATGCCAGGGCATCCTGTACAATCTCCGCGAGGCTTCGGGATGAATGGGTTAATGCTTCAGCGGTCAGTAACCAGTTTGCTTGGTGCAAATGTCTGCCTTCCATCTCATTCACCTTGACGGAAAATCCGTACATTTCAGCGGGTTTTTCGTATTTTTTGGAAGTTTTTCCGTAAAAAATAACCGAAAAGGCGTTTTTTAGTTAAAATCCGGTTTTTTGAAAAAGGTAACAGGTTTTGGCTACTTTCGCATAATGTAACAATTTCCATCCGTTCCAAAAAAACAGCCACCAATGCCATCAGACCTCGCTACCAAGGCCCGCCGGATCCGCCTTGCGCTCGGACTCGAAAAAGCCCACCTCGCAGACGAACTTGACATAACCCCCCGCGCCTACGCCGACCTTGAACGAGGTCTTTACCAGTTCAAATTTGGCCATCTCGAAAAGCTCGCCGCCTTTTGTAAAGTGTCCACCGGACAATTGATTGACACTCCCGAAGATGAAATTGTTCTCCTTGTCCTGCAAAAACGCGGGGGGGGGGCGA
>JANOQP010000396.1:0-1853 GCA_031414895.1 Saprospirales bacterium | reverse complement strand
TTGCCAAAATTGTCGAGCCGGATGACCCAAAAATCGAGGTCGCCGCGCCCGTTTTCTGTTTTATCAGGCGAAATATTTGAATTTGAAAAGCCCGCAACGACGAAACCCGAACGGTCGGGCAGTTCCAAAATGGAATAGGCCTCGTCGTCGCCGGTGCCGCCAAATGTTTTTTCCCAAAGGAGCTTTCCGTCTGCGTCGAAACGGACGACCCAAAAATCATAATCGCCCCGGCAGGCCTGCGATTTTGTCCCCGAAACCCCCGAATTGGAGTAACCAGCGGCCACAAAACCGCCGTCAGAAACCTGCACCATGGTGCGCAACCAGTCCTCGCCGCCGCCGCCGAAGGCCGTATTCCAGATTGGGTTTAAATCAAAATCCGTTTTGGTGACCCAAAAGTCGTAGTTGCCGAACATGGCTGACCCCACCTCGCCTGTCCCGGACGTGGAACGCGAATTGCCACCGAGCAAAAAGCCGTCGGACAGTCGGATTATCGCGTTTTGTTCTTCGTAACCGTCGCCTCCGAGCGTGCGGTCAAAATCGCGGATTGGTTGAGAAAGGCCAAGTTGAAACGCGAAAAGAACATACAACAACACGAGGAATTGGGCGCAACGCCGGGGGGCAACGCTCATGTACTTGCTGTTTTGGATGAATTGAAAATTCGTGTTGCCCAAAGTGGGCAGCTAAATCATGGGATTAAAAAAAAGACATCTGAACAATTGGGCGACGGGGAGCCGCCAGTGCAAATTTTGTATTAAACAAAGCCCGAAGGTACGGAACTACCCGTTGATGGTATATTGATTGGGTTTGCCATTTGCTAAACAAGCCCACATGGCTGTTTAAGAAAGGCATAAAACCTTGACCATCAATATTTTAGGAGAAAACAGACCATCAATTTTGTAAAAATTAAATCATTGCCAATGTCGCCCGCAATGCTTTTTGATTTGGGCAAAAACCGATATCGCGGCCAAGTTTGACGTGAAAACGGGAAGGTTCAATGGCGCACGAGCCTATTTGGGAAACACAAAAAAAAGCGCATCAAACCCTTTTTTCCCACCAGACCGTGTCCACCAATGGGACAAATTGGCGGAACCCGTTTTTTTCCAAGACCCGCGAAGAAGCAATGTTGTCCCGCCGCACCTCGGCCTTTACCCGCTTGATCTTGGAATGCAGCCGCGCCCATTCGATGAAGCAGGAAATGGTGCGCGTCATGAAACCGCGCCCCGAATTGTCGCCATGAATACCGTACCCGATTTCGACTGCCCCGGTCGAGTCGAGGCCGGATTTGAGCATAAAATCGGCCACGGCCAAACCTGTCCTTGATTCGATGGCCAACCATCGGGCAAAATAGACCCAGTTTTCGCTGTCCTTTTTCATTTCGCGGAGGCTGTGCTTGCGGCTGATCTCGGCCAGTTCTTTGGTATCCTTGAACAGTTGCGGGGGCAAATCCAGTTCGTCAAAAAGCGCGGCTTGTTCGGTCAGGAACAGTTCCATCAGGCGCGAGTTGAGCGCGACGATTCGGATGCCGCCGTATGAAAAATCAACGACGCCAATTGGTTGCCCATTTGGGTTCAAATTCAAAATTTGATTGATGTTCAAAATTCCGCCCCAAAAAAGTGTCAAATTGGTGATCGGGGCAATCGGATTTCGTGGTTCTGTTTTGAAAAATTCTTCGTCACAAAGGTGGGGCATTAAAAAACAAAAAAGATTTTTTTTAAAACATATTTTTTCTTTGAAATCAACGGACTCTTTCTAGCTGGCAGTATTTGTATAGAAAAGCACTTTAAAAATGCAATTTTCAATTCGTTTTTTTAAAAATTTTTCAACAAAAAAAAGCGATATCAAGTTGGTGAAAA
>JANOQP010000395.1:0-2944 GCA_031414895.1 Saprospirales bacterium | reverse complement strand
CTCCGCTTGGCCATCGAATCGGGGCAGTTCCCGTTGGCCGTCCGGCTGCACTACCTGTTGATAATCAAGGAGTTAAGTCAAAAAAACTTCATCAATTGGAAGCGCGAAAAAACCAACCGTGACTATTTGAACGAGCTTGCGCCGAGCGGCCACGGCCTCGAATTCCGGAAAATCACGGGCGTTTTCGAGCGGACCTGGTACGGCGAGGAGGCGGTCGATGCGGCGCGTTTTGCGGAAATAGAGCCGGTTTTTCGGCAGTTTTTGGGGCGCATAAAATGAGCGGGGGGATGACTTCAAGCCATCCCCTCACTTCGCAAACTCAAAAATCAAAAAAAATGCCCGGACTTTACCTCCATATCCCGTTTTGCAAACAGGCCTGTCATTATTGCAATTTCCATTTTTCGACGAGTTTGCGGCAAAAAGGGGCGATGGTTGAGGCCATTTGCGCCGAGCTTGATTTGCAAAAAAACTACCTCGAAGGCGCGAAACTTTCGTCCGTTTATTTCGGCGGCGGGACGCCCAGTTTATTGACAATCAATGAGTTAGGCGAAATTTTTAAAAAAATAGAAGCCAATTTTGGCTGGCTCCCGGGTGCCGAAATCACGCTCGAGGCCAACCCCGACGACCTTTCGCCCGAAAAACTCGCCGACCTCAAAAACCACACGCCCATCAACCGTTTGTCCATCGGCGTGCAATCCTTTTTTGAGGAAGATTTGCGCTGGATGAACCGGGCACACGATTCAAATGAGGCCCGAAACGCTATCGAAAACGCGCTAAAAACCGGTTTTGAAAACCTAACGATCGACCTGATTTACGGCTCGCCAACGACCGATGATGTCCGTTGGGAACAAAACCTCGACATCGCCCTCGGTTTTCCGATCAACCATATTTCGTGCTACAGCTTGACAGTTGAGGAGGGGACTGCGCTCCACCATTTTGTCAAAAAAAAGCAATCGCCGCCACCCGATGATGCCCGGACAGTGCGACAATTTGAGCGGCTGATGGCACGGGCGGGCGAGGCCGGTTTTGAACATTACGAAATCTCCAATTTCGCGAAGCCCGGTTTTCGGGCGCGGCACAATTCGAGCTATTGGCTCGGCGAACCTTATCTCGGCGTTGGCCCGGCGGCGCATTCTTTCAACAAAAACAGCCGTCAATGGAACATTGCGAACAATGCAGTTTATATAAAAAATTTATTGGAAAATAAAATCCCGTTTGAGTCTGAATCATTGACAAAAACAATGATTTACAATGAGTATATTTTAACGAGGTTGCGCACGGTTTGGGGCTGTAAATTGGATGAAATAGACGCTATTGGCTCATTGTACAAAAATCATTTTTTATTGACCGTTCAAACATATTTGACAGACACTACGGTGATTTTTGACGACGAAAAATACCTATTGAGCAATAGCGGAAAATTTATCGCAGATAGGATTTCGATGGAATTGTTTTACAGCGAGTAATTCATGACAACCACTTCCCAAGCGGCGTTTTTTGTGCCAAATAGATGAACACAAAACTCTCTATCGCGCATAGAAAAACAGTCAATGGAACATCTATCAATGGATGATAGCGACTGTGAAAAATCATGTCGTAGTTCAATACATAAAGGGCGATGACATGGCATAGGTACACGCCATAACTGGCCTGCGCAAAATCCGAAACGAGCTGCGAGGCAGGTCTTTCATTAAAAATATGGCGGAACAACAAAAACCAACCGACGGCTGAACAGGCCACGTTCGGTGTCAAATAATCATAAAAATAGGGGTGGAAAACGCCCGTCCCGCGCCCCATGAAATAGGTGCCGACGGCGGTCGCCGATGTTCCGATGGCAATTAAAGCGAGGCTCAAAGCGAGCATTTTTTGTCGCCCGAAATGCCAATCGGGGATGTTTTTTTCCAAATAACCGTCCGGGCCGCCGAGCCTTTTTTGGCCCAAATAATAGCCCCCGACAAAATAGATCAACTGGTTTGAAAAGAATTCCAGGTAAAACCCCATTTGAATCCCGGCCATTTTATCGAGGATTTTATAGACGAAGACCGAAAAAAAGGCGATGCCGAAAAACACCAAAAATTCCCGTTCGCTCGCCTGCCTGACCCACGGCGCGATGAACGGATAGCAGGCATAAAGCCCGATGATGAGGTAAATGAACCAAAGGTGATAGTGCGTCGGCCCTTCGAGGAGCATCCGCCCGGCCTCGGAAAAAGTGGCGGGGCGGCCTTCCCAAAAGTTGGTGAAAATCAAATAAATCACGCCCCAAACGATGCCCGGCACGACCACGCGACTGAACCTTTTTTTGAAAAAAGCCCCGATTTCATACGTTTTTTGGAACAAAAGCCAGCCGGAAAGCATCACAAAAAGCGGCACGCTTGGTCGGCAAATGCTGTCCCATGTGTTTGCAGTCCACCACCAAAGGGTGTCGTACGGTTCGAAATGCTCCGCGATCGGGCCGGAAACGTGTACCGAGATCATCATCAGCGTTGCAAAAACGCGCAGCCGGTCGGCCCAAAAGAATGGGATGATTGCAGGTTGCGGGTTGCGGGTAGCAGGTTGCACGGAACAGTTAATTTTCTGAAAATATCAGGGTGCGAGGCGGTCGATTTTCCAGTTGCCGTCACTTTTTTTTGAAAAAAGAAGCCGGTCATGGAGGCGGTTTGAACGGCCTTGCCAAAATTCGACCCGCTCCGGGACGACGCGAAAACCGCCCCAAAATGGGGGCAGCGGCAAGATGTTTTTACCAAAATATTGCAATTCAATCTTGGCCATATGCTCGTCCAAGACCTCGCGGCCCGCAATTAGGCGGCTTTGCGGCGATGCCCATGCCCCTATCTGGCTGTTTTTTGGGCGGCTCTGAAAGTACTTTTCGGACTCGGAGGCGGTCAATTTTTCGATTTTTCCCTCTATGCGCACCTGCCTTTCGAGCGGCGGCCACCAAAAAACG
>JANOQP010000394.1:0-2127 GCA_031414895.1 Saprospirales bacterium | reverse complement strand
GGCCTCTGTGTTTAAAAATTTTATTTCACCCGCAAATTCTGCCCAATTTTGATGCCCGCATCCGCCAAATTGTTGAGTTTTTGGAGCGCGTCTGGGGTGGTCCCGTACCTTTTCGAGATATTATATAAGGTGTCGCCTTTCACGACTTCGTGATAAACTGCGCCCGGAACGCCGCCCGCGGGTTGCGTCGAAGGCCGCGATGGGGTTGCCGAGCCGGGTCGCGTCACCGGGTCGGGCGTTGTAGTTGGTGGGCGGTTTGTCGGCGCAGGATTGGTCGATGGGGTCGGCTTTGCGCGTTCCGAGCCGGGGTAATCGTTGTCGGTCGTCGCAATCGGCGGCTGTGTTGGCTGTGGTTTCGGGCGTTCGACGGGCGGCGGGGTGACGGGCGTTGGCTGGCCGGGGCGCGTTTCGGTGGTCGTTCGGTCGTCGCCGATCTCGAAGGGCAGTTCCTCTGCATATGGGTTCTGCGGTTTGCCGTCGGCGGGTTTTGTGGTCGTGCCAGTGGCGGGTTTTGTGCCGGTCGAGGTGGTGGCGCCGTTGCCAGCTGACGGGCGGTTGTTCTCGATTTTTGTTACCTCGTCGCTGCTGCGGAGGCGCGGTTTGGAGGTGCGTTTCCAGAAGCCGCGGATCTTGATGGTCTCTCCGGGGGCTGGTTCGTCGCCGGGGGCCATGCGGTTCTTTTTTTGGAGTTTGTCGAGGCGGATCCCGTATTGCTGGGCCACGTCAATCATCAATTGGGTGTCCTTCACATAGGCCACTTTTTGGCGGCCCCGCCATTTTTTCCGCTTTTTTTGGAGAAAAACGCGGGTATTTTCTTTCAATTTATCGGTTGGCTGATAGGCGTTGTCGTTGTAATCGACGAGTTTCACGGTCTTGACACGCATCCGGCGGGCCACTTCATCGAGGGTCTCGTCCTTTTTGGCGAGCACCACTTTCACGTCGTTCACCGAGCCGATGCCGCGCCCGGGGAGCGGCGTGGTCGTGCCGGGCTTGCCCGGTTTTCCGGCGATGACACCGCCGTTGAGGGCCTCCGTGTCCATTTCATAAAGGCGGTTGGTCTCGATGAGGTTAATGATTGATTCGGCATAACCGCCGCCCGTCGCGTAGCCCGCCGATTTGAGGCCATAGGCCCACGAGCGGTAATCTTTTTGGTCGAGGTGAAAAAGAAAACCGTAGCGGTTGTACTTCTTTGGGTCGCGCAAAAAATCGGAGTGGGCCACCCAAGAATCGTCGGCGTCCCGGTATTTGCGGAAACAGGATTGGATGGCATTACCTGCGGCGTCGCGGTCGTCGTCCATCGAAAAATGCGTTTTCCCTTTCCAATCGGCCCCGCATTTTATGCCAAAATGATTGTTCGCGTCCTTTGCCAGCTTGCTTTGTCCGGCGTTCGATTCGAGGATGCCCTGCGCCATTTTGATGCTCGCCGGAACGCCCGCCCGGAGCATTTCATCGATCGCGATGCGGCGGTATTTTGCGATATAATCCTGCCGGACATCGGGCGGGAGCAACTCCCAAGCCCGGAAATCGGGGAACTGCACGGTCTCTTCGTCGGCCCCAAATTGGGCGAACGGCCCGGCCAAATCTTGGCCAATCAAACTTAACTGGCTGAAAACCAGTAGGATAGCAATGCGAAAAGTATTCATGGTAGGCTGCCTTTTTTGGGGTAAAAGTAATTTTTTTTGGAAAAATGCGCCCCCAGCCAACCGTTTCCATAAACGCACCGTTATTAAGGTGGGCGACCGACCCAGTTTTTTTTCATTACAAAGTGATCGTTTGTAATATTGGCCACTTCGACAATGAAATTGATATGTCTTGGTTGAATAACAACCATGGAGCATCGAAATATACGGTTAAACCACAAGTTGATATTTACAACGTTAACGGAAACGAAATTATTATTTTGGCTGAAGGTCGTTTGGTGAATTTAGGTTGTGCAACTGGTCACCCGTCATTCGTTATGTCGAATTCGTTCACAAACCAAACTTTGGCGCAATTAGAATTGTGGGAAAACAGTGCAAACTACGGAAACGATGTGTATATGTTACCAAAACATTTAGATGAGAAAGTAGCACGTTTGCACTTAGCTAAAATTGGAGTTGAATTAGAGACTTTACGTCAAGACCAAGC
>JANOQP010000393.1:0-4284 GCA_031414895.1 Saprospirales bacterium | reverse complement strand
AAAGGTTTGACCACGACGGGTGCGGAGGGTTTCACAAAGGCCACAAAGCTGCAAACTCCGTGGCCTTTGTGAAACCCTTCGCGCCCTTTGTGGTCAAAAAAATCCCCCCGCCCAATAAGGACGGAGGGATTTTGATCCGGGGATTATCGGGCCATGCAAATGGCCATGAACAGCAAAACCAAGCCCATAAATAGCGGTCATTTTAATTAAGAACATGGGAGATTATCGCCCGCTCTTTTTCAAAAACCGTGCTAATTCGTTGAAAATCAATAGGTTGGGTCCGCCGAAAAGTTCGCATCGCCCACTTTTACCCCGATAAAGTTAATATTTTGGACGCTCGTCGTGGTGGCAATGACCTCGATGCTTTCCGGCAAATTGGCTGTCAGCGGCGGGTCGGGGAAGACATAATCCGCTTTCACGAACCGCCACGACGTGTTCGCGGGCAGGTCTGGATAGGTGCCGAGGACGAGTTTGCGCAGCTCCACGATGTCAAAAGTGGTCACGTTGTTGTTCCGGTTGATGTCCGAGGCCATGAATTTGTGGCCGTTCGCGCCGAAAGTGATGATGTTCAACGTGTGCTTCGCCATGTCCACCATATCGAAAGTTGAAATGCCGTTGAGGTCGGCGGTGTCGCGTTCGGGGCGGATTTGGTAGGTTTTGTTCGGGTCGGCGATAAAGCTGAAATCACCCGCCGCGTTCGTCAAAACGGTGTCGGTGAGGCCGCCGGAAAGGATGATCTTGGTGTTCGGCATCGGCAAATCCCAGGCGGTTTTCACGTTCCCCGAGATGGTGATCGGCTGCAAAACAGGCGGTTCGTAGCCGTCCATCGTCATCACATTGGTCAATCCGGGGTCGATCCATTCGCGCAGCCGGGTTGGCAAAGTGGTCCCCGCGTCCCACGAAAGTGCGAACCGCCCGAACCACGCTTGCGAGACCGTGCAGCCCAAATTGGTGGTATTTCCGCCGTGCAAATTGCCGACGACGCGCTTGTTTTGGTCAAAAAGTGCACAACCCGACGAGCCGGGTTCGTACGTCCCGAGGTCGGTCACGGTGTTGAAATGGGAATTATTGGGCGAAATCACATTGTTGTTCCAACTGATCGTGGCCGCATAAACGACCGCCGCTTGGTTGTCCTTCGACCATTTTTTGACATCGCCGCGCGGGTGGTGCACGAAAACAGAACTGCTCGCGAGGTCGGTCGCCGACCGGTTCCAGCCCGCATAATATATGGAGTAGGTGTACGGGACCTTGTCGAGTTCGAGGAGCAAAAAATCCGTCGCCTGCCGCCCGGACTTGAATGTGCAGCCGACAACAGATTGCGGCACGGGCTCGTTGGCGGGGTTCGTGCAGGCCGCGCCCTCATAATTGAAGTCAAATTTCCATTGGTCATAAAGCGGCGTGTAACCGTCCTTGCAATGATAGCCGGTCAAAAGATAGGGCTTTTTGTCGGCCGTCGGCTGGTTCAAAAGCGTGCCGGTGCAAAAACCCGTCCCTTGCGCCAGCACCATCATCACGCGTGCGACGGCCTTTTTTTCGACCTCAAAACCGGCGGCCTGCGAACAGTTTATGTTGATATGACAGGCCAGCGACTCGCCAAAATCCGCCGAGCTCGCAACTTGCCCGGAGGCCGCGAAAACGGATTTGTCGAACACAAAATCGACGCGGGGCAGCTCGATTTCCGACTGGTTTTTTTGTGAAATAGGTTCGTAAAGTTCCAAAATGGCCCGCTCGCCACGGATCGGCCCGATGGTCATTTTCCCCGAAGCAAGGCAGCTTTTATCGGTAAAAGCCCCAATTTGCTGTGTTTTTTCTTTGTTGAAAACAAAAAATTGAGCCCCGGCGGGCAACTTGAATTTTTCAAAGATCAAAATCAAACCCGCCGCGCCCGTCGCCCCGACCTCGATCCGCCAGACGCGGTCGCCGCCGGGCAGTTCCATCCATTCGCCATCCTTTTTTATGGAAATATTGGACAACATCGGCAGCGCGACGATGGGCGAACCGTCGAATTTTTCGGGCTGAAAAGCATCCGGCGGCGCGGCCAAATTGACCGACGGCGCAGGTTTTTCGTTGAACTTTTTTTCAAAAAAAGGGGACTTGGAGATGGGCCGGGCGGGCGAAAGTTGTTGCGCCGTCGATTTTTCAAAAAGGAAAAAAGCAAACAGGCCGGCACCAAGAATCGGAAAAAAACGCATGGGAAGAGATTGAGTGGACTGGAACGCAGGTTTCGGCCCCGTGTTCCAGCGGATTAAATTTTGGGTGAAGTTAAACCGGGGTTTTAAGAAATTCCATGCGACATTGCCCCGGTAAAACAAGCCCATGCAGATTCACGAACCGCCCGCCCCAAAACCGCTTTTCAACACGACGCGCCCGTTTTTGCGCCCCGCGAAATGGACTGTTTTGCTCGTTTCGTTGCTCTTTTTTGCCGCCGGGCTTTCTGCTAAAAACGTCGTCGTCATCGAGGACAAAATCAAACCGCGCTCCGAAAAAGAGGCCATCCTGATCCTCCCCGGGTTCGGCTCGAAGCTCAACGGCACGAAACACCAACGGCGTTTTTTTCAAAAAAAAGGCTATGACCTGTTCATCCCCGACTACATTTCACGGAAATCGATGGACAGAACGCTCCAAAATTTTGACCAATTTTATGAAAAACAGCGGCTCGGTGAATACAGCCGCGTCCATGTTTTCGCCTATATCGTCGGTTCGTGGACAATCAACGCATGGCTCGAAAAACATTCGGCGAGCAATATTTCGACCATCATTTACGACCGCAGCCCGCTCCAAGAACGCGCCCCGCAGGTGCTGATAAAGGACAGCCCGCGCATCATCCGGCTTTTGGCCGGGCCGATCATGCGCGATTTCAGCGAAATGCCGTACCCCGTTTTGGCCAAAAAAAAGGGCATCCGCGTCGGCATTATCATCGAATCAAAGGCCACCAAATTGATAAAACGCCACCGAAAAACCACCCTCGCACTCGGCCCCATCCGCTGGGATCTTGAAAACCTCGGCCAGCCCGCCGACGATTTTTTTTATACTTGGCTTGACCATGACCGGATGTACAAACGGTTCGATATGATCGGCGCGGAGGTTTTTGGGTTCATAAAAAAAGGGCGGTTCAGCGAAACGGCGCGGCGAAAACCTTATGAGGGCGACCCGTTTTTGGAGCACAAACAATGAAATCCCATGCTTTCAATCTATCAGATCAAACCAAAATTCCAGCAAGCCCTTCGCCCGATTTTGGCAAAATTGCACCGCGCCGGGATTTCCGCGAACGCGATAACCTGGTCGGCGATCATGCTTTCGGCGGCGACCGGGCTTGTCCTGCTTTTTTGGAAAAGCCCATTCGCGCTGCTCGTCGTCCCTGCCGCGTTGCTCGTCCGGATGGCCCTAAACGCGCTCGATGGCATGATGGCCCGCGAACACGATCAGCAAACAAAGCTCGGCGAGGCCTTGAACGAAATGGGCGATATTGTCTCCGATTCGTTCATTTTTTGGCCATTTTTGACCTTTCCGTTTGTCGATCCGATGATTTTTTTCGGCTTCATCCTGCTCTCCGCGCTCAACGAGACCGCCGGGATATTGGCAAAAAGCATCTCCGGCGAACGCCGATACGACGGCCCGATGGGCAAGAGCGACCGCGCACTTTTGATCGGGCTGCTCTGCCTCGGCCTGTTTTTTTTTCCAAAATTGGCTGCATATTTCAACCATATAATAGGTGTGGCCTGCGGGCTTTTGCTCGTCAGCACGTTCGTCCGGCTTAAAAAATCACTTTGATCCATGGATTTTGAATTTCTCCGCCTCGGCAATTTCATAAAGGACCCCGCCATCCTGACCGTCATCGCCTTGATCTTTGGCATTTTGGTCTTTGCGACCGCCCTTTTTTGGGGCTGGAACTGGATAAGGCCAGGAGCAAATTTGACCGAACTGAAAATGCGCACCCGCTCGTGGTGGGTCATGGCGACGATGTTCGTGGCCTCGACGCTGTTCAACCCGGTCATCTCGTTTTTGGCGATCGGCCTGCTCGCGTTCAGTGCGCAGCGCGAGTTGGCGAGCATTTCCAAGAACGTCCGGCCCGAAGATCGGCGGGTCATGATTTGGACTTATTTGGCCGTTCCGGTGCAATTTTGGCTCGCTTGGAAGGGATATTATTCGCTTTTCCTGATTTTCATCCCCGTTTTCATGCACCTCTGGATCCCGTTCATGCTCGTTTTGAACGGCGTGACGAAGGACATTGGCCGCGCCATGAGCGTCCTCCCGTCGCAATTGATGCTCACCGTTTTCGGCATC
>JANOQP010000392.1:0-11454 GCA_031414895.1 Saprospirales bacterium | reverse complement strand
TTTTTAAAAAGCGGAAACGCGAACGGCGGGCCAAAATTTTTGGAACAAAAGGAAAAAGGGTTTGGACAAAATCCGGTCGAGCGACCGGCCTGTCCAAACCCTTTTTTTATTTCAAAAAAAAACCACATCGGGTTTCACCTTTCCGTTTTTCCGGCAATCCTTCTGGTGAACCATCTTTTTCACCAATCTAAATTTTCCGAAAATGAAACCAGCTTTACTCCTCTCCTTTTTGTTTTTGAATGCCCTTTGCTTTGGTCAATGGACTGAAATCACCCCAAAAGTTACCGCTTCATTTTGGAATAATAGCGTGGCCTACAACGGTCGGGTCTATTTTGCAGGCGGGCTCCTTACCGACAATTTCAACGGGGCCTATTCCAACAAGGTAAGTTACGTTGATTTGGCCACAGGAACGACTGGTTTTTTGTCCGGCGGGCTTTCTGTTGGCAGGGCGGGCATTTCGTGCGCCGCTTATGATGGCAAACTTTATTTTGCGGGCGGGTACAAAGGGACGAGTACCCTCGCCCCATATATCACTTGCTACGATGTCGTGGAGATATATGATGTTATCAACGGGATGTGGCTGCCATCCAAAAAATTGAGCGTTGCAAAAGGGTTCGGTGCGGTGGCCGTCGTGAAGGGGAAAATAATGTTTGCCGGAGGTTATTATATCGTTGGCAATGATGCCCCATCCAGCGATGTAGTGGATATATTGGATCCAACCACAGGTGATTGGTTGCCAGTTCAACATTTATCTCAAGGGAGAAATGATTTTCAAGCTGCCGTAATCGGCAACAAAGTGTGGTTTTGCGGCGGCGTGGTGGATTTTTGGTCAACCATACCATCCAACCGAGTGGATATTTACGACGCTGATTTGGATAAATGGACAATCGACTCACTTTCGCAAGCGAGAGAAGGGGCAGCGGTGGTCGCAAACGGGCAATACATTATTTGTGCGGGCGGCGCGTCCTACCCAGAGCCGTATTCAGACCGTGTGGATATTTATGACACTCAATCGCCAAACGACCCGTGGACAACCGCAACACTTCCCGCACCCCGTTATGGAATTGCCGCGGCGACCCTGGGAAATAAGTCCTATTTTACCGGCGGCGGGCGATGGAATTTTACGACCTATTATTTTGACCAAACCACAAATACCGTGGATGTTTTCGATGCTTCCGCTGGTTTGACCAATGCCTGGAGTACCCAAACTTTGAAAAAAAACCGCATGACCCATTCGTGCTCATCGTGGGGCAACAAAATCGCTGTCGGAGGCGGCTGGCGTGCCGAACAAAGCCAAGTCACCGGAAGTGTCGAAATCCTGACCGACTCTTCTTTTGTTTCCGTGAAAAACGCGCTCCCGGAAGCCAGTTTTGACCTATCGCCAAACCCGGCCTCCGATGTCCTCACCCTTTCTTTTTTTGAAAACAAGACCGCGGCTGTCCTTTCTTCGCTCTCGGTCTTTGACTTTTCGGGCAAGGCCATTTTGAAAAAACAGCTCGATGCAACCGACCCGAAACAGCCCGTGACCCTCGATTTGTCTGGCCTCCAAAACGGGGTTTATTCTGTACAAATCGAAACAGACGGGCAGAAATCACGGGCAGTCCGGTTTGTGGTGATGCGATGAAAACATCCTATTGAGGCGGGGTCTTCGAGCCGCCACCTCAATTTTTGAAACCCTTTATGAACAACCTTTTCCAATTTTGGGGCAAACAAAACCGGGCCGAATTTTCGGACTACGGGCTGTTCTTCGAGGCGTTGCGCCGCGAAGAGCCAGCCGCCATACGTCATTTGGGCTGGCGGATTGCCGGCTCGGTCTCCTCGATTGGAAAGGCGAACGGTTTTTCAAAACCCGAAACGGAGGAGCTTTTGGGCGATGCCGTGGCCGTTTTTGTTCAAAAAACACGGGAGGGCCTGTACCAGTTTTTGGGCCACGACCCGGCCACCTTCGTCATCGAATGTGCCAAAAAACTTGCCCAGACCCGCGCCCGCAGCCATGCCCGAAAGCCCGAATCCGCGCTGCCCGAACGTTTCGAGCGGGTCGACCCAGATTTTTTCTATGCCACTTTTGAAAATGCACAGCTCGTCGAGGCCGCGCTCGTGCGGCTCGGCGAACCCTGCGCGGCCATCGTCCGCTGGCACTATCTCGACGAACTGCCCGACCGCGAGGTGATTGAGCTGGGCGCGAGCGGTTTCAAAAATGAAGGCTCGCTCAAAACGCGCCGGGGCCAGTGCATGAAAGTTTTGGGCAAATTGTTCACCGAAAAAAACTTCCGATGAGCAATTTTGACCAAATTGAGGATTACCTCCGCGACCGATTGGATTCCGCCGAACGGGCCGATTTTAATACCGAACTGGCCGAAAATCCCGCCTTTCGCGCCGATTTCGAGCTTTTCCGCGAGGCGCACCGACAATTGGAAGGCCGCCGGATCCGCCGTCTCGTGGGCGTGGCATTAGTCGGGCTGCCCGTTCAGGAGACTTCTTTTTTCAAAAAACATTTCGGGAAAATCATCGGCACGGGGCTCGTTTTGGCGGCTGCCGTTTTCCTTTTTTTCAATAAAAACAGGCTGTTGCCCGCGCCCCGGTTGGCGGCGGATTGGGTGGAAATGGACAGCACGCTCGCCCCCACGTTCATGAACTGCGCGGCAGCCTATGAAGGGAAGGTCTATTTTTCGGGCGGCTCGCTCGACAGGAGGATTTTCATCGGCCCGTACAACGACAAGCTGGAAATCGTCGATTTGGCGACCGGCACAATCCGGCGGGCATCCGGCGGCCTTTCAGTGGCCCGGTGCTATCTGTCGGCTGCGGCATTCAACGGGAAGGTCTATTTCGCGGGCGGCCATATTTGGTCGGCTTCGGCAAAGGACTCCGGCTTCCTCAAAACTTTTGACATCGTGGACATCTACGATATCGCCTCCGATAGTTGGACGGTGGCGCATTTGAGCGAGCCACGAACGGCCGGTGCGGTCGCGGTGGTCGGCGGCAAAATCCTGTTCGCCGGGGGCGTCACTTTTAAAAATGGGGCCAACCTCGGCTCCGATGTGGTCGATATCCTCGACCCTGCGACGGGCCGTTGGGAAGTTCAGCACCTGTCGCGGGGGCGGGCGGATTTCAGCGCAGCCGTGGTCGGTAAAAAAGCCTTTTTCTGTGGCGGCATGTACGATTGGGACAAGCCCAGCTCATCAAGCCGGGTGGATATTTTTGATGCCGTGACCGGAAAATGGACGGTCAACAGCCTTTCGCAGGCCCGGTCGGGTGTCGCCGTTGTGGGTGTTGGTAAATATCTACTTTGTGCGGGCGGGCAGCTCGACACCATCGGCAAATCGAACCGGGTGGATATTTTGGATACCGAAAGCGGGAAGTGGCGGACCGATACGCTTTCTTTGGCAAGGTGCGGCATCGCTGCGGCGGCCGTTGGCGGCAGGGCCTATTTCACGGGCGGCGGCTATTTCGATATCCCCACCTTTTTTCTGAAAACATCCTCCGATGTGGTGGACATTCTCGATGCCGAAAACCAAAGCTGGTCGGTCGGGAAAATGAACAAGAACAGGACCACCCACGCCTGCGCCGCATGGGGCAACAAAATCGCCGTGTTGAGCGGCTGGCGGGCCGAGCAAATGGCGACGACCGGCAGCGTCGAGATCCTCGCCGACCTGAACCTCGGCCCCGGCGTGAAGTTGCCAAATCCGGGGCCGTCCTTTTCCATCTCGCCGGACCCGGTGAGCGATATTTTGACCATTTCTTTTTTGGAAAAAAATGCCGCACCGGGCCGCTCCGCGTTGGTCGTGACCGATTTTTCGGGAAAGGAATTTTTGCGCAAAACATTGACTGTCAATGTTTTAAATGAAAATGTCGACGTTTCGGGACTGAAGCCGGGGCTTTACTATTTACACCTCGAAACGGGCGGGAAGAAGGGGAAGCCGCAGAGTTTTGAAGTGGCGCGATAGGGCGACCGCCGGTTTTTTTGAAAAACCTTAAAACCATTTTTGCCCCAAAACTTTATCTTTGTTCAAAATTGATTTGCCATGACCGCAACACTTGAATTTAGAAAACTGAAAATCCGGGACGTGCTCGCAGAAATCGAGGACGAAGGCATTATTTATCAAATTGAACAATTTTTGAAGCGAAACACGGATTTTTGGGATGAGCTGGACGATTTTGACAAAGCCGAAATCGAGGAAGGCTTGGCCGAACTGGAAAACGGCGAGGGAATCGAGCATGAAGAACTGATGTTCAAGCTCCGCAAGAAATGAAAATCAAGTACTCCCCAAAATCAGTCCAGCAACTGCAAAAACTTTGCAATTACCTCGAAACGGAATGGTCGCCGCGGATCCGCGACCGGTTTTTGGACAAGTTCGAGGAAAGTGTTTTCTCCATTTTGCAAATGCCGTTCGCCTTTCCCGAATCCGAAAAAAAGCGCGGCCTTCGAAAATGTGTGGTCACGCCCCAAACCATTATTTTTTACCGCATTTTGCCGGGCTGGGTTCAGGTTGTGAGCATCAAAGACGGTCGGCAAAAGCGGGCTTTTTGAAGGTTTGATTTCCCATAAAAAGAAAGGGTTTGGACAGTTGCGACCGTCCAAACCCTTTTTTTTATTCCCCAAAAACCAAAAAAATCACGCCGAGCAAGCCTCACAATCCGGGTCGTCGATGGAGCAAATTTTGCCCGCCGGGATCGGCTCGTCGCTGAACATATTGGGCGTGTCCATCATGGTTTCTTCCAAAACAATATCGGCGACGGCAACCGGGCGCGACATCATTTTTTCGGCCAAAACCAGTTTCGCGGCCTCCGCTGCTGTCGCCATTTCGAGCGCGACGGGTGCGCCTTCCTCGGTTTTCACGCCCGAGATCCGTAGGTGTTTCGAGGCGAGTGTGAATTTGATCGGGTCGGTCGCGGCCTTCGAGCGGAGGTAGTACATGCCCGTTTTGAGGCCGCGTTGCCAACCGTAAAAGTGCATCGAGGAGAGCTTCGCAAACGTCGGCGACTCCATGAACACGTTGAGCGATTGGCTCTGGCAGATGAATGCGCCACGGTCGGCAAATGTCGGCCAACCGCACCTTTTCCAGGTTTTGTGGATCCTATGCTACGGAAACAATGGCCGGGTGAATAGAGTGGAGATTTGCAAATCAATCAACCCATTTTTTCACACCACCTAATTTTTTTGACCATGTCGAAAAGCAATTTGAAACCTCCGTCGGCTCCGGCCATTACGGCCACGAAACTCGCCCCAGAGGTCGCCATCAGCCTTATGACCGCCTTCTCCGGCGATATGCACAACCCGACGCCCGAGGTCGCCTTCAACCTCGTGCGGTTGGCAAAGGAGAAGCTCGAAAGCTCCCCCGCGATCCAAAGCGCACTTGGCCTCGATGTCGATGTTGACAAACTTTCAGATGAAAAGGCCATCGAGCTGGCCGTTCAGGTGTTCGAGTCGGTCATGCACGCCTCCGAGCCAATCATGGCCGGGCGTGCGCGCGGCTTTCAAATCGAACCAGCCCCTCCGAGTACCGACTTGGTCAGCGAGCTCAACAGTCTCAATTTTGAGACAATCATCGGCGGGCCGCTGCAGGCCGTTGTCAAAGCACAAATGCAGGCCTCCATCGCGACCATGGACTTCATCGATGAGGTTGGCTTCGTCTACGAGAAAGTGGATGGGGTCGATGTCAAAAAGCTGGCAATGGTAAATTTTTCCTATTCCAAGATGGTGCCCAAATTGGACCCTGAAGGGAAACCAGAGGTAGACATCGATAATAATCCAGTGTACATACCACAGAAGGTAGACATTAACGTGCCGATGCTCTCCATCGTCAATGTTCCCTCCCTGCGCATCCAAGACGTGGACATCACCTTCAACGCCAAGCTCAACTCCATGCAGACGCAGACCGTGTCCACGGATGCAAAGGCAAGTTTCTCGGCCGAGTTGAAGGCGAAAAAAGTGACCATGAACCTCTCCGTTTCTGCACAGCGCAGCTCCACCAGCGGCACAAAAGTGGAAAAAGAGTACTCGCTCGGTGTCCATGTCAAGATGACGCAGGACGAAATCCCCAAGGGCCTCGAAAAAGTTCTCAACCTGCTCGCCGCCGTTTAAGCCATGATCACAGTCAGCGAATACCTTCAACACCTGTTGGGCCAGTTGAGCCTTGCAAGCCTCGGCGGTGACCAACGGACGGCCGAGATGGCCATAGCCTATTCGGGTGATGAAATGTTGCGCCACTTTTCGACGCCCCGTTTCAAACTTTCGGAGGTCGAGATGACCATTCCCATGACGGTCACATCGGCGGGCATGGAGGAGACCATTTTCCTTGACTCGTCACCTTCGATTTTCGGCTATTTGGTCGGTGCACAGTTGCAACAGTTCGGCAACCGGATGGGACTTTCAGCAAAAAAGGGCGAGGCTACCGCTGTCGAGCCATCTATTCTCGGCAACAGCTACCAGCAACTGTCTGGGCCATTGACCTCGTCGCAGTTTGGGGAGGTGGTCTTTCAGCGGTTCCGCGAAATCTGCGCCGCGCGTTACGAATTGCCGCCGGCTGGGAACGATGCAGTTCGGTTCGAGAAGGAACTGGCAATTGCTGCCATCGAACTCGAATCAAAACTTCGCACGAGGAGCAGAGTCATTCGCACCAGTCTGTCGCATATTGGCATCGACCCGCGAACAGAGGTTGTACGACGAAGTGGAGCGGGCTTTCCCAACCTGATCATCAAGGCAAAAGTGGTGCAAGAGGGCTTCCGCATCGAATCCGTCGAGACTGTCGATGGTGAAAGGAGGCGATCCATCGAGCCATATTGAGCAAGAACCCTGTTTAAAGGAGGCCGGGCGGGATGCTGTCCGGCCTTTTTTTTGGATGAAACACAATGCTAATTTGGGTTTCACCTTTCAAATCCCCAATCAATCGACCGGTTTTTTTCAAAAAAAAACAAGGGCTTGAAACGCTTCAACCCGTCCAAGCCCTTGCTTATTTTCAACAGAAAATCAAGCCAAATCACGCCGAACAAGCCTCGCAATCCGGGTTGTCGATCGAGCAGATTTTCCCCTCCGGGATCGGCTCGTCGCTGAACATGGTGGGCGTGGCGAGCATCATCTCGTCCATCAGTTCGGAGGCAGAGGTCTGCGGTTGGAGGCGCATTTTTTCGGCCAAAACCAGTTTCGCGGCCTCCGCTGCCGTCGCCATTTCGAGCGCGACGGGTGCGCCTTCCTCGGTTTTCACGCCCGAGATCCGTTGGTGTTTCGAGGCGAGTGTGAATTTGATCGGGTCGGTCGCGGCCTTCGAGCGGAGGTAGTACATGCCCGTTTTCAGGCCGCGCTGCCAGCCGTAAAAGTGCATCGAGGAGAGCTTCGCAAACGTCGGCGACTCCATGAACACGTTGAGCGATTGGCTCTGGCAGATGAACGCGCCACGGTCGGCGGCCTGATCGATCAGCACTTTTTGGCTGATTTCATAGGCCGTTTTGTAGAGGTCGCGGATTTCCTGCGGGATCATTTCGAGGTGCTGCACCGAGCCGTTGGCGGCCATGATCATCTCCTTCATTTCGTCGTCCCAAAGGTTGAGGCGGACGAGGTCTTTCAGCAAATGTTTGTTCACGATGATGTGCTCGCCGGAAAGGGTGCGCCGCGTGTAAATGTTCGACGTGTACGGCTCGAAACATTCGTTGTTGCCCAAAATCTGGCTCGTCGAGGCGGTCGGCATCGGCGCGACGAGGAGCGAATTGCGCACCCCGTGCTCCATGACCTCCGCGCGGAGTGCCGACCAGTCCCAACGGGTCGAGGGCGATTCGTTCCACATATCGAACTGGAAAATGCCCTGCGAGAGCGGCGAACCTTTGAAGGTCTCGTAATGGCCGTGGATTTTGGCGAGCTCGCAACTTTCGGTCATCGCCGCAAAATAAATCGTCTCGAAAATATCGCGGTTGAGCTGCCGCGCCTCCGGGCCGTCGAACGCGAAGCGCATCAGAATGTACGCATCCGCAAGCCCCTGCACGCCGAGGCCGATGGGGCGGTGGCGCATGTTGGAGTTCCGTGCCTCGGGGACGGGGTAATAGTTCACGTCGATGACCTTGTTCAAATTTCGGGTGGCGACGCGGGTGATGTCGGCGAGTTTTTTGAAATTGAAAACGCCGTTTTCGACGAATTTCGGAAGCGACAGGCTCGCCAAATTGCAGACCGCGACCTCATCGGCGGAGGTGTATTCCAAAATCTCGGTGCAGAGGTTCGACGAGCGGATGGTCCCCAAATTCTTTTGGTTCGACTTTTTGTTGGCCGCATCCTTGTACAAAATGTACGGCGTGCCGGTCTCGATCTGGCTCTCCAAAATGGCGAACCAGAGGTCTTGCGCCTTCACGACCTTGCGGGCGCGGCCCTCGTTTTCGTATTTATGGTAAAGCGCCTCGAACTCGCCGCCGTAGGTGTCGAACAGCCCGACGGCCTCATTTTGGTCAAAAAGCGACCAATTTTCGCAGTTTTTCACCCGTTCCATGAACAGATCGCAGATCCACATCGCGTAAAAAAGGTCGCGGGCGCGCATCTCCTCCTTGCCGTGGTTCTTTTTCAAATCCAAAAACTCGAAAATATCGGCATGCCATGGTTCGAGATAGATGGCGAACGCGCCCTTGCGTTTTCCGCCGCCCTGATCGACGTACCGCGCCGTGTCGTTGAACACCCGGAGCATCGGGATGATGCCGTTGGACGTGCCGCCCGTGCCCTTGATATAGCTGCCCGTCGCCCGGATATTGTGGATCGAAACGCCGATGCCGCCGGCCGATTGCGAGATGAGCGCGCAGCGGCGCAGGGTCTCGAAAATGCCCGCGATCGAGTCATCGACCATCGACAAAAGGAAGCACGACGATAGCTGCGGCTTCGGTGTCCCGGCGTTGAAAAGCGTCGGCGTGGCGTGGATGAACCATTTTTCGGACATCAGATTGTAGGTCTCGATGGCCGCGTCGATGTCCTCGCCGTGGATGCCGACGGCCACGCGCATCAACAATTGCTGCGGGCGTTCGACGGGCTTGGCCTCCATTCGGAGCAAATACGACCGCTCCAAAGTTTTGAAACCGAAATAATCGAACTCAAAATCGCGGTCGTAAATGATCGCCGAATCGAGCTTGACCGCGTTTTTCTTGATGATCCGATGGGTTTCCTCACCGATCAGGCCCGCCGGGCCGCCCGTTTTTGGGTCGATGTAGTGAAAAAGCGCATCGACCGTCTTCGAGAACGACTTGTCGGTGTTCTTGTGGAGGTTCGACACGGCGATCCGCGCCGCGAGGAGCGCGTAATCGGGGTGGACGGTGGCCATGGAGGCGGCGGTCTCGGCGGCGAGGTTGTCGAGCTCGGTCGTGGTCACGCCGTCATAAAGGCCCTGGATGACCTTCATCGTGATCTCGATGATGTTGACAAAACGGGTGTCGAGGCCGTAGGAGAGTTTTTTGACCCGCGCGGTGATCTTGTCGAAAGAGACCTCTTCGCGTTGGCCGTTGCGTTTGATAACTTGCATCATAGTTGCAGTGATGGGTGAGAGGATTAAGGATGGTTTGATACGTTTGTTAGTGAATTTCGTAGTGGTTTGGGTTTGATTTTGGTGGCTTTTGAAAGTTTGTATTGTATTTGTGGTGTAAAATGTAAGATTGTCCTACATTTACCCTCGGATTGGGGTGTCCCCGGTCGGTAAGGGAGTCAATGCGTAGGTCATTGCTTCCCTTATTTTTTTTACGGCAATATCTTCAAGCCGGTCATTTCCCCTTTTTCAGCATAAATTTTTCCCCGCACGATTTCAAAGGCCGGGTTCGCCCTGTTCGGCTCCATGACATATCGTGCAATCGGATAAGCGACCAAATCGGCCATTTGCAGGCCGTTCAGGTTGTCCTTTTTGTCCTTGAATTCGATGTCGAAATCCATATTTTTCATCCTTTCCTTTTTTACCCGAACAGTTCCCCGGCTCAAAATCCGCTGAAAATGCAGGGCCAATTTTGCGTCCTCTTTGTCGCCCCTTTTTTCGATGACTACTTTCAAAAAGGGCTTCTCCGAATCATTTTTGGTCTTTTCAATGCAAAAAATCGCTTCCTCCACTAAAAACGAAAGGGCGAATTCGTACACATCATCGGCCAATGGGCCAAACTTTTCCTGATATTTTGGCTTGTCAATCGCCGTCGCCAAAACCGAGTATTCAGCCGTTTTCAGAATGTCGTTCAAAAGCTGATAAAAATCCCGTTTCAATTCCAAATCGAACAAAACCGCAAACTCCTTTTCGCATTTCCGTATGTCCCTTGAATGCAGGATAACCTTCTGGTCGCCCCAAAACCGTTGTTTCAATCCCTCAATCCGTTGATTGACGGTTTTGTATGATTCGGCTTCCATCATTACTCCCGCCAGCACGAAGACTGGAAAATTTGGGTCAATCCGGGTCAGCCCATGGTCGCCGCTTTCGTCCAAAAAAAGCAAAAAGGTCATCGGTTTGGGTTTGTTTTGTTTTATTTTATCTCAAAAATCCTTCTTTTCAGTTATGCAGGTCGAAGACCTGTCAACAAGACCGTTTCGGGTCAAAAGACCCTCACGAGCGACTGAACATACCGCGCCAGCGGGAATTTTTGGCGCATGCTGACGTCCCCGTCAACATCCATTTTTCAAGATTAAAAATCACCCCCGCCCGCGCGAGCGGTATCGTTCAAGTTGCCTATCCGATTGAGTTTGGCAGCATCAACAGGAAGGGCAAGGCTTTTTGGTCACGGATATTTCCTCAAAATCCGGTTCAACAACTTCTCCACGCCGTCAACGCCTTTTAGTAAAAGGCGGGCATCGGGGTCAATCCAATCGAGCAATTCGCAGAGATGATGATAAGCAAGTTGTGTTTCCCTAAAATCGACTACCGCACTTTTGAAGCAAATCGGTTCGTTGTGGTTTATCCGGTTTCGCAGGATTCGGATTTGGTTCAGCCGTTTGCTGATTTCTTCCCGCCTGATTGTTTTAGGTAAAAACCTGAAAACTTGGATTGGTACTCCTGACAGGATTTTGAAGTTCGCTTTTTCAAATTGCTCCGTCCAAAACCCAAAAATCATGTCCGAGACTAGTTTTGCATGGCTGACCAAACCTCCTTTCTTTCGTATCCGGTTTTCCGATTTTGCCAGTTCTTGTTGCATGAAAACAGGAAGAAATTTCCTGTTTTTGATTGTCCAATCCGCATTTTTAAAATGGACAAACAGTTCTGCGTCAAGCTGATTCCTCAAAACAACCTCAAACGTGCCCAAAACCGGATGGATACTTTCGGCCAGTTTCAGGTTCACCTTGTAGAGTTGCAAAGCCCTGCGATGGTTGCCTCCCGAGGCTATCAAGTATCTTTCAAACCGGGGGGATGAAAGCAATTTTTGGACTTTCTGCAGGTTCATTTCAGAATCCAGTTTGTGTTTGTTTTTTACGTTTTACAGCAGGTTTGAAATAAATTTGGACAGAAAGTTTTTCGCGCCTAACTTTGC
>JANOQP010000391.1:0-3032 GCA_031414895.1 Saprospirales bacterium | reverse complement strand
GCAGCGACAGTTCAAACGCCCCCTGGCGTTGCCCGTATTTGGAAAGTGCCTTCAAATTGAGGTCGTAACTCACCCCGACGACCATGTTTCCAAGCTCATATCCGCCCATCAAAACGAGGGCATCGAGGCCAAAACCGCCGTCGTTTTTGACGGGCCGCGCCCAAGTCCCGATATGCCATGCGCTGCCTCCGTATTGTCCGAGCCTAAATTTCAAATTGGTCCCGGCATTGATCTCCATGTGCGGCCCCTGCACCGCAACGAGTGCGCGGGGGAGCAAAAAAACGCGGTCGCTGATGGGGATTTGGGTCGCCAATTGCCCCGAAATCTTTGGGTAAAGCCGCTGTCCCTCGCCATTTTCACCATAATAACTGACCACGGGGCTCAAAAAATGGTGGTATGCCGCGCCCACATAAAGCCCGTAGCCGCTCGAATAAGTCCCGGAATAGTTCAGCCCGGTCGAAAAATCGTTGAACGAAAAATTGTTTTCCGGCAGGTTCTCGCCCGTCGCGTTGTTGTAGCCGTTGAGGCCGTCGAACTCGTCGTGAAATTGGAGGCTGCCATAATTTACGTTCCGTTGCGTGAGACCATATTGAATGCCCGCGCTCAAAAACTGCTTTCCCGCTTGGTCAAGTGCTTTATGATAGGCCGCAGAAAGCGCAATCTGGGTCGTCGAAAAATCGAGAACGCCCGTTTTGTCGTTCGTGAATTGGAGGCCGACACCAATCTGGTCCTTCGTCCTAAATTTTCGCCGACCGGGGACGCGCAACCTCAAATCCGACGAGATGCCGAAAGTTTTGAGCGGCTCGTCGAGGGCCTTGCGCCATTGGTCGCGATAGACGAGGCCGACGCGGTACTTGCCCTCCATTTGGCCGGTCAGCGCGGGGTTGAGCGTCAGCGGGACGGCGTAGAATTGGGTGAAATGTTTGTCCTGTCCTGAAATTTTTCCCAAAATGGACAGGAAAAGGCAGGCGAATATGGCTTTTTTCATGTAAAAATTCATTGAAACCGTGTTTTGGCGGGCGAAGGTAAGATCATTTTCCAAATGGCGGTTGAACGTCGGTCGGGGCAAAAATCTTGCCCTGTTAAATCAAGGTCATAGGTCTATTTGGAAGCTCAAAATCGGGGTCAGTCCCGATTGGTTGCGGAAGACCCACTCGTTTTTGTCCGGGTCGTAGCTGCGCGAAATAGCGTCGATATTCTTTCGGTTCATCACGTTTTGCACGTCGAGGGCAAGGGTCCATGCGGTTTTTTGCCCGTTTTGCCGCCACGCGAGGCGCATATCCGGCCGAAAATACGGGTCCACTTTATCTGAAAATGGCCGCGACGCATCGATTGGCGGGTCTTGTTGATATCGGTCGACGGGTGCGCCGGGCAGGAGCGGGGAGAGGCGTTGGCCACCGTTCACCAATATTTTCCAGCCGAGCTGAAAAACGCCGTTTTCGGTAAAATTCCACTCTTTTCCGCCCATGCACGAGGCCGAAAAACCGCTGTCGAAAATGGTCGGGTGCTCGTTCCCGGCGGCATCGGTGTACCTGCTTTGAAAGACCGACCCGGCCAAGATCAGGAAAAAACTTTGGTCGAACGACTTTTCGATGCTCATGTCCAGGCCCATGTTCGTGCCATCGCCAACTGCGCGGAGCCGCCGTTCCGGGAAACCGCTCGTTGTGTTGAGCATCGACCAAGTATCGGTCGATTTCGCAGCGACCGGGATATCGAACATTTTTTGGAAATACAGTTCGGGGTGGATTTTGAAGCCTTTTTTCAATTTCAAATCATAGGAAAGGACGACATGGTGGGCTTTCATCAGTGGGAGTTCGAAGTTATATTGATCGCTCACAAAGGTGCCAGCCGGGTTTTTAATGTAGTGTCGATAATAATAGGTGCCGAGCGGTAAATAGCGGCTGTGCAACCCGTAGCCCAAGCTAATCCGTTGATTATCAGCAATTTGGCACGAAAAATTAGCACGCGGTTCAAGTTGTTTCGAGTTGTTGTTCAACGAAAAATAGGTGTAGTGCAGCCCCAAATTGGCCGTCAGTTTTGCAGTCGGGCGCAGCCTCAAATTGGCAAACGGTTCCAACAAATACGGATTTCCTGTTCCGAAATAAATATCCGGCAAAAAATTCGCACTGTCTACCAAAACCGACCGCCGCAAATCATAAAACAGTCTGCTCGCCGAAAAACCCGCCTTCAAGCTCGCCCGCGCCGAAAGTTTTTTGTTGAAAACCGACGACAGCGAATAGCGGCCCTCCAAATAATCCTGCTCCCGGAAAATCCCCGGTTTGAGCGACGCATCGAGTGTGTCGTTGGTGACGTCGATTTTTTGGCCCATGACGGCAAAACTGGTCTTCAAAAAAGCATCGTCGCCGATCAAGTGGGTGTGCGTGAGGCCGACCGCGCCCATTTTTGTCCCGAAATCGGTCTGCGAATAATCGGAAAAGCTCTTCCAATCGGCCTGTTTTTTCGCCGTCGAAATCTCTGAACTGATGCCGCCGATGGCCCAAACACCAAAAATATCGCGGTTGTTTTTCGACGGAAAATGAAGGTTGAAGCTCAAATCTTGGAATGTATTGGTGACCCTCGGGCCGACGAGGTGGATGCCCATTTTGTTCAAAATGCCGAGCGTCGAATAGCGGTAATTGATGAGGTAACTGGCGCGGCGGCCCTTTTTGAACGGCCCCTCGGTCGCAAAATCGAGGCCCAAAAGCCCCGCTTTGAACGTGTGCTCGCGCTTTTCGGCATTGCCCTTCCTGAATTTTATGTCAAAAACGCCCGACGTGGCCGAGCCGTATTCCGCCGGGAACGCGCCGGTCGAAAAGTCGGATTGCCCCAAAAGTGCCGCCGAAAAGATCGTGATCCCGCCGCCCGAGGTCCCGACGCGCGCAAAATGGTTCGGGTTCGGGATGTCGATGCCCTCCAAACGCCACGCGAGGCCGATGCCCGAATTGCCCCGCACGACAATATCCGAGCGCGAGTCGCGGCTGACCTGCACGCCCGGGAAGCCCATCGCCATCCGCCCCGGGTCGTTCGCCGAG
>JANOQP010000390.1:0-1532 GCA_031414895.1 Saprospirales bacterium | reverse complement strand
ACGCAAGTTTCGTGCGATTTATTGAAAATTCGAGCCTGAATCTGGGCAGACCCTTACAGGGTGACATCGTGGTTAAATTTGAATTTGGAGCTTTTTTTTATCAAAAAATCCTTAAGTAAACGACATTGCCCCAGCGGGGCGAAATGTTGGTAGAACCTGCACGAATTGAGTGGTTTTAGCCCCAGCGGGGCGGAATGTTTTCGAGTTCAAAAACATTCCGCCCCGTTGGGGCTAATAGCACGGTTGGCGCCCCAAATTCTACCAACATTTCGCCCCTCTGGGGCTGTCCGGTTTTTATCATTTTTACCTAACTCATTGATTATCAACACGCAGCAACCCTATTCTGGGTTGCCGTTGAAAGTGGTCATTTCTTTTTTTATAAAAATTTCGGCCCCGCGCATCTCGAAACCAAAATGGCATTGCTCGCCGAGGTCGTGCAGGATTTGGCGCAGCGAACGGTCGCCCCGGAACCGGTACGAAACCGGCAGGTTGCCCAATTCCGGGTTGATGCCGTTGAAATGCACGTTGAAATTGTATTCGAGCGAGGTCGCCACGTCGCCAAAAGGCGTTTGGTTGAACTGAATCCAGGAGCCGGATTGCAGCGCACTTTTGATTTCCGTTTTGGGCGCCGGCGCGGGCGCGGTCGTTTTTATTTTTGGCAAAAGGCGTTTTTAGCGCACCTTAATCCCGATTTAATAGCCCGCGATGAGCTCGTCGGCCTGTGGCGCGGACTCCGATTTGTTCTCGACCCGGATTTTTCCTTCCGTCAAAACGACCTTCAGCTCGGCCTCGCCCTCGTTGGCGCGGATGCCGAAAGTCGTGCCGAGCGCGGTCACCGTCAGGGCATCGGCATAGACGCGAAAGGGCCGCGCAGGGTCTTTTGCCACCTCGAAAATGGCCTCCCCGGTCAGGTGCAGGTCGCGCGTTTTTTGCCCAAAATCATGCGAAATCAGCACTTTACTGTGCGGTTTTACCTGCAATTTCGAGCCGTCGGGCAGCTTGAAAATCATCAAGCGGTCATGGTGGTCGTTGGTAAGGGCGAGCATTTCATCCGCCCGCGACGACTGCCAAATGCCGAAACCGACCGCCGCCGCGACCAAAAAACTGGCCGCGATGGCCGCCCATTTTCCCCAACCAATCTGCGTTTTCAATCGAAAAATGGGCGTTTGCTCGGCACTGATTTGCGCCTGGACCTCCGCCCAATGTTCGCGGATTTGCCCCGCGCCCCATTTCAGCGAAAGGCGGTCGAGCAATCGTGTGGCCTCGGCTGCGCGGGCTGCATTGGCCGGGCTTTCGTCGGCCCAGTCTTCCCAATCGAGCTGGTCGTCCATTTTCTTCTTGAAATAAAAATTGAGGAACGACTCGTTGGTGAGCAAATCCTCGACGGGGTATTCGTTGGGCTTTTTCATGTTTTTAGCATTACATTTTAAGAGAGGACTGCCGCGCGGACAATCTTCCCGGTTTTTGAAAAAAAAGGATGGATTTTATTTTGGAATTATCTACTAATTGGGCGGATGTCCTGTCGAAAAGGG
>JANOQP010000389.1:0-2332 GCA_031414895.1 Saprospirales bacterium | reverse complement strand
GCCGGGACAACCACGACCGCTATCACTTCGAACAGCTCGACGCTCGTTTGGAACAGCGTTGCGGGCGCAACGAGCTACACTGTCCAATACAAAACCAGCGCGGCAACGACTTGGACGACCTCCTCAAACGTGACCGGCACCAACCTCAACCTGACCAGCCTGACCGCCGCGACCACCTACAACTGGGCGGTGAAGGCCAATTGCTCCATCAATTCGGTGCAGGTCGATTTCACAACCTCGACCGCTCCCGCGACGACTTGCTCAAAACCCGTCGGCCTCAACACAACCGCCATCCTGACCACTTCGGCCACTGTGATCTGGAACTCGGTGCCCGGCGCGACGAGCTACACCGTCCAATATAAAATAAAAAACAACAATACATGGACGGTCCTCCCCGCCGTGACAACGACGAACCGCCTCCTGACGGGTCTCACAAAAGGGAAAAACTATGTCTGGCAAGTGAAGGCAAATTGCTCCAACTACACGAGCAGCGTCAATTTCACCACGCCCTCGCAGCTTATCATCGGCGACGGCAACAACATCACGCCGAGCGATAAAATCCTTGTTTTGGCACCGAACCCGATCGGCAGCCTCGGCGGCGACCTGAAAATCCTGTTCCACGAAACGCCGCCAGTTGGTGCACAATTGCTGCTCTGCGATGCCGTGGGCCGCATCATCCGCCAACAGGATTTCACGGAAGCGGACATGCGGATGCCCGTTTCGGAACTGCCCTACGGCATCTACACCATCCTTATTATCGACCAGGGACATCGGTTGGCGGCGCAGCGTTTCGTGCGGATCGAGTGATTATTGAAAGGTTTTTTTTCAAAAAAAAAGGGACGCTCTCCGGTCGGGGGGCGTCCTTTTTTTTTGAAAAAAATTCAAACAACATCCTAAATCATTGATTTTCAACGAAGAAGGTTGGAATTGTGGATTGTTGAAATACCTTTGCAGCGGCAAATTGCCATATTACCTTTTTAATTTTTTTTCAATGCACACAGGAACTGTAAAGTTCTTCAACGGTACCAAAGGCTTCGGCTTTATCGTTGACAACAACACAAAAGAAGAATTCTTTGTCCACGTTTCCGGCCTCGTCGATGAGATCCGCGAAAATGACATCGTCACTTTCAAAACTGCTCAAGGCAAGCGCGGTATCAACGCCGTCGATGTCCGGATTGCCGGTTAATCTTTTGCAGCCGCATTTTTAATGCAACAAAGCCGTCCCGGTTCTATCGGGACGGCTTTTGTTTTTGGAGCTTATTTGTCGCTATAATGGCCGTGGCAAGAGGCGATTTCCCAAAGGCCTATCTCTTCAACACCGCCGTCTGCAAGACCTCCCCATATTGCCCCGCCTCCTTTGCCAAAAGAAGCCCGTCGGAAAAGTTCAACGTCACCCAAATGGGCCGACCGAACTGGGTTTCCTTTATAAAAACCAGTTCGCCCCCTTTCAGCCTCGCCTCCGTTTTGCCGACCCGGAGTTTGCCGCCGCTATACGAAATGTTCATCGACATTTCCCCGCCGGCCCATTTGCCGAGCCAGGGCTGGACGGAGGGAGGGATCTTCAGCTCGGCAATCGGGTCGGGATGCTCAACTGGTTTGGCATTGTCGAAGTTTTTTGCCCGTGCTTTCGTGGGCGAAATATTTTGGTTGACCAACAGAGGTTGGCCGCTGCCGTTTTTCAGGGTCGGCGATTTATTGACCGCAACATGGACGGCAGGGCGCGTTTCCGGCACGGGCGGCTCTTCGACAACAACTGGTTTTGGCGGATCGACGGCGGTGAACAAGCAGTTGAAATCGTTTTCGTTGCCGAACCCGTGCAGCCATATTTTCCCGCCGGACAAATAGGCCATCAGCCGTGCGCCGCCCGCTGCTCCCTTATAATAGGCATTGAATTTAGGCGACCCGTCATAGGTCATCCCATCGGCGGAAACCCAGTTGAGCACCAGGGTTTTACCATTCGCGCGATTGCGGACCTGCCCAAAACCTTCCGCCCTCAAACGCGCCGAAACGGCTGCGATGCCGTCATCGGGAAGGGAGATTTTATCGGCGATGCCATCGACCAGCACATTGGTCGCCTCGAAAAGCCCGATATTGTAGAAAATGGAATTGTGGCAAACCATGCAGGTGAAAGTGCCGAGCAGGAGGGGAAGGATGAACTGCGCCAGCCTCGTTTTAGTATTGTTCATAAGATTACGCAGTACCCAATTTGTAAGTGATGGTATCGGATTAAATCAAAAAACAACCGAACATGTCGGCTGCCAACGGGTGCAAACATACCCATAATTGGGTAGGTGGGTTTATTTTTTTGATGTTGAATTTCAAAGCCCCATTT
>JANOQP010000388.1:0-8508 GCA_031414895.1 Saprospirales bacterium | reverse complement strand
CGCCAAGACCCGCCGCCTCATCATCCGCGAGTTCACCCTCGACGATGCGCCGTTCATGCTCGAACTGCTGAACACGCCCGGCTGGCTCGAATTCATCGGCGACCGCAACGTCCATTCTGTCGAGGACGCGGCGAACTATTTGAAAAACGGCAACATGAAAAGCTACGCCGAAAACGGTTTCGGTTTTTATGCGGTCGATTTGAAAGGAACGGGGGCCACCATCGGCACGGCGGGGCTGATAAAACGGCCTTTTTTGGAGCATTTGGATGTCGGTTTTGCCTTTTTGCCCCAATTTTTCGGCAAAGGCTACGCGCTCGAATCGTCGCTCGCCGTGATGGGTTTTGCCCAAAACGCGCTCCAAAAATCGCCCATTTTCGCCTTTGCGAACCGCGACAATTTGCCGTCCATTTTATTGTTGAAAAAAATCGGGCTGCGCCCAAGTTCCGTTTTCGATTACCCGGGGACGGGCGAAAAACTGCTGCTTTTGAGCACCGGTGCGCCGGAAAACGATGCACTCGAGATCGACCAATTGGTGCTCACCTTTTTTGCCGTTTTTTCAAATTTGGGCGGCAAAAAACCGAGGTTGCACTGGCTGAAAAAGCTCTGTTTGCCAGGGTCCATTTTTATAAAAAACACGGGCGGCGCAGCAGAAACCATGGGCCTGAAAAAATTCACAGCCTCGCGGGAGGCCGTTTTGACGGACGGGACATTGACGGATTTTTCGGAAAACGAGGCCTCGGAAAGCACCCGTATCGTCGGCAACATCGCCCACCGGTTTTCTTTTTATGAAAAATCGGGCGTGCTGAACGGGCAGTTTTTTGCGCAAAAAGGGGAGAAATCGCTGCAATTCGTGAAGGTCGGCGGCGAATGGCGGATCTCGGCGGTGGCTTGGGCCGATACGGTATGAGCCAATAAAAATGGGGAGAACCGAATTGCGTTTTGTGAACCCACGATAATTTTGCCGATCAGTTGAACGGTTTTCCTTTCAAAACTTTACAAACCTGCCAAACGATTTCAACATGAGCGATACATCTTTTGCAATGCCCGTCCAGTTGCCCAACCCGTTGGATTCGTCGGGGCTGGAGATTGCGGTGCGCGGTATTTACAAACGGGTGCCAGGGTTTGCTGTTTGAATTTTCACCGGTACATTTTCTGAACCGCGTTTTCGATGGTCGTTTTGACGGTGGCCCATTCGGCTTTTTTGAGCAATTTCAAGTCGTCATCGCTATCGGCATCGGCAAAATAGGTGAGGCTGCGGACAGCAATCATCTCATTGCCGTCAGGATATTTTTCGGTATAAAAGCCCAACAGTTCCGCCAGCGTGAATTTTTTCAACAAAAAAAAGAGGTCGATGAAATCGCGCTTTTTTCCGCGCCCGGAGATGGCCCCGATTTTCATTGCACCGATGTCCTCCAAACCGACCAACCGAAGCCCGTCGATGGTTTTTACTTCCTTCAGCCACGCATATTTATAATTGACAAAATCAACTTTCACTCCGTCGATGTCGAGGATGAAGATGTTTTTCGTGTAATGGACTGGACGGACGGTGCCGATTTTGCCCGTCAGTTCGAGGATTTCGTCGCGTTCGAACGGACGATTGCCGAACAGATCGAGGTCGAACGAAATCCGGTGGCCGATTTGGAGTGCCAGCGACGTGCCACCGGCGAGGTTGAAACCTGCGAGTTCGGGCTCGCCCATGATTTTTTTTAATAAACCCAGTGTCCTGGGTTTGACCGTAGTGTAGTGTAGCATCGGAATTTTTCTTTTGGGATGTCAAAAATGAGGCTCAAAAAACTCAATGTTTTTGGATCGAAATCGCGCGCTACGAGCACGGCTTCCCTGATTTTGTCCATCCCGTAATATTGTTGAATGGCCCGCCAATCCTCCACAAAACCGAGCATCACAACGCGCTCGATCACATACGACGCCTTACCGTCCCAGTCAATTTTATCGTAGTCGGTCTCCCAAAATAGGACGCGGGAGAGTATGGGCGGGTCTTTTTTTCGTTCCAAGTGCATCGATGGTTTATTTTGGGCAAAACTACCCCAAAAAAATTCCCCACAAAAAATCCAAACCCCCGCCGCTTCCGTAAGTCAAACAGGCAACGCAAAACCGGACTGCCGCGCCCGCCCGTTTTTTGTTTTTTGAAATGAAAACCGGGCCATAATCCCGCCCCCAAACGATGGTCGTGTTTGGCCCGCCCAACGTCCAACGACTTTCGTCCACCGATTTAATTCGTTCATTATCAACGGTTTAGCGCGCACCCGTCCATTGTTGGCCGTCAGCTGCGAGCCGTTATTTTCATCACCAAATTTTTTAATTTTCAACCAATGAGTGCCTACTTTTCCAAACTCGGGCGAACCGGGTTGGCGGCCATCGGCATGCTCTTTTTGGCGGCCCCGGCCTCCGCATCGAGCCACCGCGAGGCCCCGCTCATCGCCAATGACCCGCTCGCGGACAACACCGATGTCTACGCTTTCCGCAGCCCCGACGACCCTTCGACGGTCACGCTGATTGCCTGTTATATCCCGACCCAACTGCCCTATGGCGGCCCGAACTATGCCAATTTTGGCGAGAACATCCGCTATGAGCTGCACGTCGATAACGACGCGACGAAGCCCGGCGACGAGATCACCTACCGCTTCACGTTCACCCGCACGAACCAGGACCCGACGACTTTTTTCAACATCCGCCTCGGGATGCAAAACTTGAAAGCCACCTATAAATGTGAGCGTTCGGTGGACAATGGCCAGACTTGGACGACCATCGTGACCAGCGGCACCGTGCCCCCGCCGAACATCGGCGACCGCTCCATTTCGGGCGGCGCGGGCCTCAACACGACCTACGAGGCGCTCATCGCGAACGCCATCACGACGGCCACTTCGGGCGAAAAAATCTACGCCGGCCCCTGCGACGACCCATTTTTTGTGGACCTCGGCGGCGTTTTTGACCTCGGAAATATGCCCCGGCAGGGCGGAATGCAGCCCCGCGACGGCATTGGCCACACCAATGTCCATTCGATCTGCATCCAGGTCCCGATCTCTTTTTTGAAAAAAGCGGGTTCGGCAGCGGCCCCGGCAAACATCCTCGACGGCAATTATGTCATCGGCGTTTGGGCCTCGGCCAGCCGGAAAATCACCCGCACGCTCTCGAAATCCGGCGCAAACCCGGACGACACGGGCGGTTGGGTGCAAGTCTCGCGCCTCGGAATGCCGCTCACCAACGAGGCCGTCATCCCGATCGGGGCGAAGGATTATTGGAACGCGATCACGCCGTATGACGAGATCGCCGACCAGACGCTCGACAATTATTTCTACAACCCGGAGCTTGCGCTTTATATGGACGATGCCCAATTTGGCGGTGCCGTTCCGGCCTTCTCGAAACTCCGCATCCAAAAAAACTCGCTCGGTTCGTTCAATTTCGGCAACGGAAAGAACGGTTTGCAGTCGCTCAAAGGCTCGGCTGCCGTCGCCGGGACCGCTCTGGATGATGCCATTTTCGGCACGCTCCTCCTTCCCGGCAACGGAAAACCGCGCTCCGTGGACCTTTGGCCCATCTTCCACACGGGCGTTCCGAACTTCAAGCCGTATCAATTGGCCACCGGAAAGGGCGGCAACCCGCTCGCCGAGGGCAAACCGTTCATCAACAATTTCCTGCCAAACGGCGGCGATATGTTGCGCCTGAACATGGCCGTCCCGGTCACGCCACGCACCGACCCGGCTTTTTCGAGCGAGGGCATCGTTGCCGCAGCGGTCGCCGGTTTGACCCAAGCACCCTATAACACGAGCAAAAACCTCGAATTCATCCCAAATATGGACGGGTTCCCGAACGGTCGCCGCCTCGAAGACGACGTGACCCGCATCGAACTGCAAGCGGTTGGCGGCATCGCACTCGCCGCGATCGGCCTTTGGATGGACGATTTCAGCGGCAGCGGCAGCCCCGTGACCCCGAAGCTCATCAACAATTTGACCTACGACACGGGCATTTCAAAAAACGACAAGCCCTTCAAAACTGTCTTCCCGTATGTGGCAACGCCATGGAAAGGGACGGAAGTCAATTGAATTTTTGTAATGATGAATGATGAATGATGCATGATGAATGGCGCGATTGCGCACAATTCTTCATTCATCCTTCAACTTTCATCATTGTGGATTCATCATTTATCATTTATCATTCATCATTTTTCACAATGAATTTCATAAAAAAACACCTGTTGCCGATCGCCTTTTTGGGCATGGCAGCAACTTCGGTGCAGGCTTCGAGCCACCGCGAAGCACCGCTGATCGCCGACGATCCGTTGGCCGACAACTGCGATCTGTACGCTTTTCGCAGCCCCGACCGCCCATCGACGGTCACGCTGATCGCCACTTATGTGCCGCTGCAATTGCCGCAGGGCGGGCCGAACTATGCCTCTTTTGGCGAGAACATCCGCTACGAGATCCATATCGACAACGATGCCTCGAAGCCGGGTGACGAGATCATTTATCGGGTCGTTTTTAAATCAAAAAATGAGGACCCGACCACGTTTTTCAACATCCGTCTCGGCAAGCAGAACCTCAAAATGACCTACGACCTGCTCCGTTCGGACAATGGCGGAAAGTCGTTCGTGACCATCGTCTACAACGGAAAAGTGCCGCCGCCGAACATCGGTGCGCGCTCCATTTCGGGCGGCGCGGGCCTCAACACGACCTACGACGCGCTCATCAAAAAGTCGATCATCACCGCGGCGACGGGCGAAAACGTCTATGTCGGCCCCTGCGACGACCCGTTTTTTGTGGACCTCGGCGGCATTTTCGACCTCGGCGATGCGCCACGGCAAACGAGCGGTGCGCCCCGCGACGGGCTTTACAAAAAGAACGTTTCGTCCATCTGCCTCCAAATCCCGATCTCCTTTTTGCGCAAAAAAGGCTCGGCCAGCAGCCCGGCGAACATTCTCGACCCCAACTATGTGATCGGTGTTTGGGCCTCGGCCAGCCGCCAACAAGTGCGGACGCTCGAAGCCGGAAAGCAGAAATTTTCAGGCGATTGGGTGCAGGTTTCCCGCCTCGGGATGCCATTGACCAACGAAGCGGTCATCCCGATCGGCTACAAGGATTATTGGAACGCGATCACGCCGTATGACGAGATCACGGATACGCAGCTCGACGGGTTTTTCTACAACCCGGAGCTTGCGCTCTATATGGACGATGCCCTTTTTGGCGGCGCGGTGCCGGCTTTTGGCAAATTGCGGGTGCAAAAAAACAGCCTCGGCGCGTTCAATTTCGGCAACGGCGGCAACGGCCTCCAATCCCTGAAAGGCTCGGCGGCGGTCGCTGGAACGGCACTTGATGATGCGATTTTCGGCACTTTGCTCCTTCCCGGCAACGGAAAACCGCGCTCGGTCGACCTTTGGCCCATCTTCCATACGGGCGTGCCGAACTTCAAACCGTACCAACTTGCCACCGGAAAAGGCGGCAACCCGCTCGCCGAGGGCAAGCCGTTCATCGGCAATTTCCTTCCGAACGGCGGCGATATGCTCCGTTTGAACATGGCCGTGCCGGCCACGCCGCGCAACAGCCCCGCTTTTTCGAGCGAGGGGATCATTGCAGCAGCCGTCGCCGGTTTGACGCAAGCACCTTATAACACGAACAAAAACCTCGAATTCATCCCGAACATGGACGGTTTCCCGAACGGTCGCCGCCTCGAAGATGACGTGACGCGCATCGAACTGCAAGCTGTCGCGGGTGTCGCACTTGCCGCCATCGGACTTTGGTACGACGATTATTCGTCGGGCAGTCCGGTCACGCAAGACCTCGTGGATGTCCTGACCTATTCGACGGGCGTGGAGAAAAACGAGATCGCGTTCAAAACGAAGTTCCCGTACGTCCAAAACCCATGGGCGGGCGACGACCAGGAGCTTGGAACGCCACCTTCTTTTGCCGACCAAATTGTGGTCGAAAAATCGTCCGACCTCGGCATTTCGCCGAAGCTCGCCACCGGCCACAACCTCGCCAGCTTCCCCAACCCGATGACCGATTACACGACAATCGGCTATCTTTTGGAAGAAGATGCGACCGTGCAGCTCGAAGTTTTCGCCATCAACGGCAAAAAACTCGCGGTGCTGAAAAACGAAAAGCAGTTGGCGGGCGAGTACAATGTCGAGTTTGACGGCTCGAAACTCCCGGCCGGCATCTATTTCGCACGGCTCACGACGGGCGGCAAACAGATCGAGACGGTGAAGTTTTTTAAGCAATAATTGAGATCAGAACCGATTTGGCTTTTTTGAAAATCCGCGTTCCATTTGGTTGGGGCGCGGATTTTTTCTTTTGGCGAGGGGAAGTGAAAATAGGCGAGCGTCAGGTTCTGGGAAATTTTTGGTGGAGTGAAAATTGATTCAAATGATGAATTTGGGATGTACTTTTGTGGAAAAATCACCGTCATGGAACTTCGCCACCCTCAATTTTCCCGCATAACAATCAACCCGAAGGTTTGCACCGGAAAACCATGCATTCGCGGTATCCGCTTTCCGGTCAGTACGTTGATTGGCTATTTGGCGGGCGGCATGACGCATCAAAAATTGCTCGAAACCTTTGATTTTTTGGAAATCGAGGACATTCATCAAGCACTTGGGTTCGATTAGTGCCTGACCATTATTCCAATAAAATTTCGGATGCCACTATTTTGAAAATCGCAGAAGAACATGGAGAAGTGGTTATTGCACACGACCTAGATTTTGGCACTTTGCTCGCTTTTTCAAAAAATATGATGCCGTCGGTTGTTCTTTTTCGGATACACCAAATTTCTGCGCAGCGTTTCTTTGAACTATTGCAGAACAATTGGGCAGTGATTGATTCGCCTTTACAAGAAGGCTCACTGGTTGTTTTTGATGAAATCGGCCTTCGCATTCGGCATTTGCCGATTTAGGCATTTTTTCACCGCCAATCCCCCATTTCCGCATCGTCAAAAAGTTTCGTCCGCGTCGAGCCGTCGAGGGTGGCCGTCCAAAGTGAGCGCGTCGAGATCCCGTCGTTGGACGTAAAAGTGAAAAAAACCTTCGCCCCGTCGGGCGTGAAACGTGCATCGAGGTCGTTGAAACCTGCCGGTTTCAGGAACGACGGGCGCGAAACATTGGCCCCAGTCGCGAGGTCTTTTACAAATATTTCGCTGTTTATCTGCCGACCGTCTATCGCGTCGAAATGCTCGGCATCGCGGGTGAACAGGATTTTCGTGCCGTCGATGCTGAACATCGGGCCGCCGAGACCGCCCGCCGTGTCGGCGATGATGGTGGATTGAAGCACACCGAGCTCGTCAAAAAGGAGGATTTCGGAGTTGAAAATGTACTCGCCCGTCGTCCGCGCCGCGATTTTTGGGGTGAAACTGCCGAACCAATCGCATTCCGTAAAGGTAAAGCCAGCAGGTGCGGAGGCGAAAAGTTGCAGCCCGGACCCGTCCAAATTGATGCGGTAAAGTTTCCCCTGGTTCATGTACAAAAGCCGCGAACCGTCGGGCGACCAGCAAAAATCGAGGTCGTATTTATTGTAGCCCGCGACCGGGAGGACGGTGATTTTTTGCCGGCCGGAGCCGTCGCGATCCATTACAATCAATTGAATTTCAATGTTTTCGTCGCTAAAAAAGGCGATTTTCGTCCGCTGCGGGTTCATCCGGGGCCGCCAATTATTGGCCGGACCGTCGGTCAATTGGACGGTCGTCGTGCCGGTCGGGTTCGATGAAAAAATGTGGAATGCGCCGCCCGTTTTTCGGCAAAATAGGATCCGGTTGTCGGGGAAACCAACGGTCGAAAACTGCGAGACCGGGCCAAAAACTGGCGACCCCGATTCGTCCGCGACGACGGTTTGCCACAAATAGGTCGCGCCATATTTCAGGCCGGAAAAATTGGCGGTCGTGTCCACCGTTTCCCAAACCACCGTGTCCACGTCGGGCGAGCCGAGCTGGAAAATCAGCACACCATATTTCAGTTCATCGGTTGCATCCGCGTCGTCGGCCTTTTTCCAACGAAAAACGATGTCGCGGGGCTGGTTTTGGGCAAAATTGGCGGGCAAAATCTGGTCGCCCGGCACGGGCAAGCTGTTGTCCAAAGAATCATTGACCAATTTTATCAATACAAAAGTGCTGTCCTCGCCGTCAAGTTTGAACGGTTCGAGCTGGCTCAAAAACTGGTCTTTTTGCGCCCGGACGGAATAGTTGCCCGCCGCAAGGCCCTCTATTTCAAACGTGCCATCGGCAGCGGTGAACACCTTTTGCGAGGTCGGGTTGGTCGTGATCTCGACATCAGCGAGGGGCTGCCCGGTGCTTTTTTCGACGACCCTGCCCTGCAATTTTCCGGTCGAGACGAGCAAATTGTTGTCCTCGCGGCAAGCGAAAAAGGCGAGGATGGCCAGGAAAATTGGGTATTTTATCTGTTTCATTTTTAAAGCCCCAGCGGGGCGGAATGTAGGTAGGATTGCATTCTACCGAAGTTCTCGTTTAGCCCCAGCGGGGCGAAATGTGTTTTAAATTGGTCACGTCACC
>JANOQP010000387.1:0-2616 GCA_031414895.1 Saprospirales bacterium | reverse complement strand
ACATCTTTTTCGTGAAAAAACATTTGATCGCACCGAGCGTGCTGGCCGCCGATTTTCGCAACCTCGCCGCCGATTTTGAGATGGTCAACCGCTCGGAGGCCGACTGGTTCCATATCGACGTGATGGACGGGCGGTTCGTGCCGAACATCAGTTTTGGGCAGTTTGTCATCCATTTTATGAAAAAAATGGCCCAAAAACCACTCGATGTGCATCTGATGATCGAGGAACCAGAGCGGTTTATCGAGCAATTTCGGGAGGCCGGGGCGGACAATATCACCGTCCATTTGGAGGCTTGCAGGCATTTGCACCGCACCGTTCAACAAATAAAAGCGACGGGCGCAAAAGCGGGCGTCGCGCTCAACCCGCACACCCCAGTCCATCTTTTGGAGGATATCATCGAGGAGATTGACCTTGTTTGTTTGATGTCGGTGAACCCCGGTTTTGGCGGACAAAAATTCATCTATCAGGTTATCCCTAAAATAAAAAAGCTGCGCGAACTGATTACAGTGTCGAACAGCCATGTTTTGATAGAAATAGACGGCGGCGTGGGCCTGCAAAATGCGGAAGCATTGATAGAAGCGGGCGCGGATGTATTGGTTGCGGGCAATTCTGTTTTTGGGGCAAAAGAGCCGGAACGCGCTATTGGTTTATTGAAAAATTTGGCGTTGAAACGCTATTGATTTTTATGATTGTCTGAACTGTGATTTTGTATGATTATTATGATTTGTATGATTTTTGAAAATCAAAACAATCATAATAATCATACAAAATCATAGTTCAGACCAAAATTATTCCTTGTCCCTCACCAAAGTCACATCGCCCCGATAGAGCAAAGTCCGTCCATCCAAGAAAGTAACTTCAACAAGATAGACATAAACGCCCGGATTGACGCGCTTGCCACGGTACATCCCGTCCCAGCCTTCGCTGTAATCGCCGTTGGACGGGAAGAATTTTTTCTCCTCGTGGACAATCTCCCCCCAGCGGTCGAAAATGCGGAAATAGTTGACGCTCTTCACGCCGTTTCCAACGAAAATTCGGAAATGATCGCTCAAAGTCGAGCCGGGCTTGAAGATATTGGGGATGAAAACCTTGCGGTTCGGGTCAATTTCCACATAGATCTCGTCGGTGCCCGAACAGCCGTTCGCGTCATAAATGGTCAGCGTGTAAAGTTGGCTTTCAAACGTCGTGACGAAAGGCCGCAGGTCGCCCGAACTGTCCAGCCCCATCGTCGGGAACCACACAAAACTATCGACCTGAATATTGAACTGCGGGAAGATCTGTTGCGTCGTGTCGCCCAGTTCGATGCGCAGGTCGGGGCCGAGGTTGAGGCCGATTTCCGCAGGTTGGTCAATCGTGAAAAAGAGCGTGTCGCGGCAGTCCGATGCGTCGATGAAGATCGCAATATGGTCACCGCCCTCGATGCGCGTGTCGATGTTTGATGGGGTCGTCGGGCCGTAATCGATCTCGTAGGCATAAGGGCCGACGCCGCCCGTGACCGTATCGACCGAGAGATTGGTGGTCTCGCCGAAGCATTTTATGGGTGAATAAGTCTCGAAACTGGCCAAAATGGGCGGGTTTTCCTGCAAATTGGCAGTCGCCGTACCGGTGCAACCGTTCGCGTCTGTCGCGGTGACGGTGTATTGCCCAGCGGCGAGGTTGTTCAAAACCTGCGCATTGCCGACGTTGGGTGCCCATGTCCACACAAAGCCGCCTGTCCCCCCGTTCGCGAGCCATCCGAGCGTACCGTTGGCACCGCCGAAACAGAGCACATTGGTCGAAACCGCCGGGTCAAAAAACACCTCGACTTCGCCCGGTTCGGGCACCAGCGGGTATGTATTGGTCTCTTCGCAGCCATTCGCGTCAGTCACAGTTACGACGATGGAGCCTGCACAAAGCCCGGTTGCCTGTGGAGTGGTCTGGCCGTTCGACCAATCAAATTGGAGCGGCAGCACCCCGCCAGTTACCTGTGCCACGACCGATCCATCGCATGAGCCAAAACAAGTGGTTTGCAGCGGCACGGTTTGCGCGATGATCAGTTCCGGCGGCGCATTGATCGTGATGGCCAATTCGATACTGCACCCGGTCGCGTTGTCCGTGATCGAAACGGTGTTCGTGCCGGGGCAGAGGGTCGTCGGGTTTTGTCCAAAAATGTCCGCTTCGGTCCATTCGTAAGTGAAAGTTGCGCCCGGGCTGCCCGGCAGCGTGGCCGCGACCATCACCGAACCGTCGCAATTGGCCGTCCCGGCGCACGATGAGGCGGTCAAGTTCGAGAAGGTTGCCCCGATTCCGATCGGGTCTTTTATCAGGAAAGCGCCGAGGATGGAGCATCCGTTGGCATCTTTTACGGTCAAATTATAAGTGCCGGCCTTTTTGTTGTTCAAACAATTGGTCGTTGACGGGTTGCCCTGCCAAGTATAGGTAAATGCCCCGATGCCGCCGACCACGGTCACGCAGACCGAGCCGTCATCGTCGCCCGGGCAGCTTGGCTTGGTGATGAGCGTGTCCACGAACAGGATTTCCGGCGGGCAGCCGAGGTTGAAACTTGCCGTGACCGAGCAGCCGATGGCATCGGAAATGACCACATTGCAGGGGCCACAGGCGAGGCCGGAGGCGGTA
>JANOQP010000386.1:0-2282 GCA_031414895.1 Saprospirales bacterium | reverse complement strand
CCAAAGGCAACCAGATTTGAACAGAAATATCGACATCGAACCCCCGCAATGGCCCAAGGATTGATTGATTTACCCCTAACTATCAAAGAACTTTTAATGAGAAGGCCTCATTTCTTGCCATGAATTAATCATTCAGTATCGATTCCCCCAAATCAACGTCAATCGAACAATGGAAATTTCAATGTTAAATTTTGAATGGCCTTTTTCCCGGGCAGCGGCGTGAATCGCCCATCGTCAAAGGTTCGTGAACCGCTGATAAACATCAAAATACCGCCCGACCGTCGATTCCCACGAAAAATCAATCCCCATGATTCGGTCGCGGATAAAATTGACGCTCCCCGGGTTGTTGTACCAAACATGGGCCGCCCGGTGGATCGCGTTCACGGCCTCCCCGCTATTGAAATTTTGAAAGCAAAACCCGCGCCCGTCCGGCTGGTCGAGGTCGGTCACGGTGTCCTTCAAACCGCCGACGGCCCGCACGATCGGGATGGTCCCGTAGCGCATCGAGTACATTTGGTTGAGGCCGCACGGTTCGACGCGCGAGGGCATGACGAGGAAATCCGCGCCCGCGTAGATCTGGTGGCTGAGCGCCTCGTTGTAGCCGATATAACAATCGACGAGGCCGGGAAGCTGATATTTTAGCTTTTCAAATGCTTGTTCCGTCGCCGAATCGCCCGATCCGAGCACCAAAAACGCGACGCGGCCACCGCTGCCGATATATTGGCGGATGACATCGGGCAGCAGGTCGGCCCCTTTTTCGCCCGCCATCCGGCCGATATAGGCGAAGAGCGGGAGGTTCGGGTCGAGCTTGAAATTTTGCAACAGCGCGGATTTGTTCCGCCATTTGAACTCGCCGACATTGCCCTCAAAATGGGCCGCGACCATCGGGTCGTTGCGCGGGTCCCAGACCTCGGCATCGATGCCGTTCAAGATCCCATATTGTTTTCGCCATTCGGCATGAAAAAGCGGTTCGAGGCCGAGCGAGCTTTCGTGCAGTTCGAGCAGGTAACTTGGGCTGACCGTCGTGACCGCCCACGCGCACCGGACGGCGGCGGCCATCGGGTTGATGATGCCGTTCCAATCGATCATCCAGCGTTTGTCGGCATCGAAAAAGGGGAGTTTGTGCACATTTTTCCACGAATACGCGCCCTGATAATTGCCGTTGTGGATTGTGAAAACGGTCGGGATCTCGCTCAAATCTTGATACTCCGGGCAGGCCTTCATCATCCACGGCAACAGACCAGCGTGGTGGTCGTGGCAATGCAGCACACTCGGTTTTTCGGGAAAAGACTGCACCCATTTCAAAATGGCCTGTTGAAAAACCAAATACCGCTCGATCTCGTCGCCATGCCCATAAATCTCCGCGCGGTCAAAAAGCCCCGGCACCTCGACCACGAAAAGTGGAAAACCGAGCGAATTGCCCGTTTCCTGCTGCACCCGGAAGTCGGCCCACCAGTTATCGACGCGCACCGATCCGCTGAAAACAGTCGTCCACGGGCGGTTGTTGATCCATTTCGTGGCATATTTTGGGATGATGGCCCCGCTCGGCACGCCGGCCTGGCACATATATTTTGGCAGCGAACCGACCACGTCGCCGAGGCCGCCGGTCTTCGCGGCGGGATAGCATTCGGCGGAAATATGGAGCACTTTGAGCATCTCGAACAGGTGTTTTCACGGACAAATTATCCAGCGGCTAAAAAAGGTGTTTTTCCAAAAGCGCGATCCGTTGGGGCTTTTTTTTTGAAAAAAAGTTGTTGGCCGTGCTCACCCCAAATTGACCTGATAGTTCGTGCTGCGCCCCCCGCTCCGGGCGACCAAAATGCCCATTTCCACCAAATCCTGCAAATGCCGCGTGGCCGTCGCCTTCGAGACCTCGGCGATTGCCTGATATTTCCGGGCGTTCATGCCGCCCTCAAATTCGCCCTCGCCCTCCTCCAACATCCGGGCGACCACTTTCAAATGGGCATCGTTGAGCAAGGCCCTGTTTTTGTCGAAAAAAGCGGTTTTTTTCAATAAAAAATCAATGGTCTTCGAGAAATCGTGCTGTGCTTCGAGGATTGTTTTTGCAAAATAATCAACCCATTCGGTCAGGTCGTTTGTTCGTTGCGCTTGTTTCAGGGCCGAATAATAGGCTCTTTTGTCGGCCTCGATAACCGTCGAAAGGCTCATCAAGATTGGCCTGTTCAGGCCCTGCGCCAATGCTTTTTCGGCAATTACGCGCCCGATCCGGCCATTGCCGTCCTCGAACGGGTGGATGGTCTCAAAATACAAATGGGCAATCG
>JANOQP010000385.1:0-4721 GCA_031414895.1 Saprospirales bacterium | reverse complement strand
GGCTGTCGCCAAATTCCCACGGTTTCACGTCGGAGGTCTGTTCGTCGCCACGCCCGACCTGGCCCGTGTTGTGCTTGCCGGTTTTGGCTTTTTTCATTTCCCCAAAAACATCGTCGAGGCTTTTTTGGCGCAGGGCAATCTCCATTTTTCGGGTCAAACCTTGCCCTTCGCCGCCGTCGCCGTCCGGTTTTTTCAAATAACCGAGGTCTTCGAGGTCTTTGATAAAATCGCCGATGCCGTAATCGGGGGTCGTCAAATTGTACTGTTTGTCCAGTTCGGTCAGCCATGCCAACGCCTCCGGCACGTCGCCCGACGTGTGGATCAGGATTTCCTGGAACAGTTTCAACAGGCGGTCAAAAGGCGTTTGGCCCTCCTCGGCCTTAAAATCAGTGAATTTCCAACCGAGCATGGTTTGTGTTTTTTATCCCCCAAAAACAGGGGAGCGCAGTTTTTGTTTTCGCCCGTGCGCGCTGGCAAAAGCGTCGCCCTTTGGCAGAAAACCCATTCGGCAACGCCCAAATTTCCAAACTTTTCGGAACTTCGCCACATCACAATTAAACACCCGTCATGATGCGCAACCTGTATATTTTGATTGTTTTGCTGGGTTTTGGCCCACTTTTTTCCCAAAACGCACCCGATTATTGGTCCATTGAACCAATCGGCAGCTCGCGGTCGATGCCCCCGGACGAAACGCGCCCGAACAAGCCGACCGAGTTCAAGACCTTTTCGCTCGATTTTGACGCGGCCCGCACGGCACTCCGCGAAGCCCCGCTCGAATCGAAAACGGGCATCCGCTCGTCCAACTGTCTCGTCAAATTGCCGACCCCGGAGGGCAACCTTGAAACTTTCCGGGTGGTCGAATCGCCCATTTTGCCCGAAAAATTGGGCAAAAAATATCCCGGTATCCACACGTTCAACGTCGAAAGCACGGAGCGCACGGGCGTTTGGGGCAAGCTCGACATCGGGCCGCTCGGCCTCCATGCGTTCATTTTTGAGCCGGGCCGGACGTTCTATGTCGAACCGGTCGGCATCGGGGTGACTGATTTTTACCAAGTTTTTGACCGGAAAAAACTCGAAAACCAGCGGCCCGCGGGCGCGAAGGTTTTGTTCGAGAACGGTTCGCCGATGAACTCGGACTATTTGCCCGGCGAAAACGCAACGTCGCGCGGTGGTGTTTTGGCGCCGGTCTCGCTGCGCCGCTACAAGTTTGCCCTTTCGTCGCCAGCCGAATTTTCCGCGCTCGCGGGAAACACGCCGATCAAGGTTTTGGCCGCCGTTGTGATGGTGGTCAACCGTTTCAACGGCATTTTCGAGCGCGATTTCGCGATGAAATTCGACCTCGTGGACAATGTGGACACGCTCTTCTTTTTTGACGCGAACACCGACCCGTTCAACCCGGCCAACGTGCCGCTCATGGCGCAGTTCAACGCCGACGTGACCGACGCGCGGATCGGGCCGGACAATTATGACGTGGGCCACGTTTTCAGCATTTTTGCCGGCGGCAGCATCCTCGGCATCGCGGGCGGCGCGGTCTGTTCGGTCAATAAGGCAAAGGCCTGCTCGACCGATTCGAACCCGTTGAGCGACAATTTTATCGTCACCGTTTGCCAAGAGATCGAGCACCAGTTCACGGCCAGGCACACCTGGAACCGGTGCGGCGCGACCGGCCCGGCGGGCCAATACCACCCGGAAAGCGCCTTCGAGCCCGGCAGCGGCAGCACCATTGTGAGCTACGCGGGCGGCTGCGGCACGGACGACGTGATCTCGCCCGCGGACGATTACAACCACGGTTGGTCCATCCAACAGGTGCGCGACGACGTGACGATGGGCAACGCGGCCACCTGCGCCGATGTTGAACTCACCAGCAACAACCAACCGACGGCCACTTTGGGCTATCAAAACGGCTTTTTCATCCCGATTTCGACACCTTTCCGGCTCACCGGCACGGGCACAGACCCGGAAGACGCGGGCCTCACCCATCTCTGGGAGCAAATGGACCTTGGCCCGCAAAGCCCGCTCGGCCAGCCAATCGGCAACGCGCCGTTGTTCCGTTCCATCCCGGCGACGGCCTCCTCGACGCGGGTTTTCCCGAACATGACGGCGGTCATCGCCAACCAGGTCCCCAAAACAGAAATTTTGCCCACGATCGACCGGCCGATGAACTTTCGGATGACGGTTTTGGACAACCACCCCGGATTCGGCGGGCAACATTGGGCCGAGGTCTCCTTCTTGGCGACGGCCACAGCGGGGCCGTTCCGGGTTGCCGTGCCGAACCTGACGGGCATCACATGGAAGGTTGGCGAGTTCCAAAAAATCGAATGGGAGGTCGCGAACACAAAAGGCGGTAAGGTCAATTGCTCGAAAGTGAACATCAAACTTTCGACCAACGGCGGCAGCCTTTATCCGATCACCCTTTCGGCGAACGAGGACAACGACGGCTCGGCCTGGATCCAAGTCCCGAACAATATTTCCAACACTTGCCGGGTCATGGTCGAGGCGGCGGACAATATCTTTTTTGATATTTCCAATAAAAACTTCATCATCGAAGCCCCGACGGTGGCCGCTTTTTCGACCGCGCCCTTCCCGGACAACGGTGCGCTCTGCCTCCCGACGACGTTCACCTCGACCTTTAAAACAGCAGCTTTGGCCGGATTTTCGGGGCAAATTGCGTTCGCTTTCACCGGCCTCCCGCCGGGCGCGACCGCCAGTTTTGTGAACGCGACGGTCAATGCCGGATCGGATGCCGTCCTCAACATCACCTGCCCGCAGGGCATCGCGGAGGGCGTTTATACGGTGACGGTAACTGCCACTTCGGGCGCGGCGGTTTCGACGACGACCATCACTTTGACGGTCGTTTCCAACGATTTCAGCCAATTGGCCCTCCTCACGCCCGTCGATGGCGACGGTTCGGTCGGCGGTTTGCCCACTTTGACGTGGAACGCGGTGGCTGATGCCGACAATTATGATTGGCAATTGGACGAAACGCCCGCTTTCAACTCGGCCAATTTGCAGCAAAAAACCGCGATCGGCGGCAGCTCGACGCAGCCCATGACGACCCTTGCCGACGGCAAACAATACTTCTGGCGCGTCCGCCCGAACAATGCCTGCGGCACGGGCGCGTGGGCCGGGCCGTTCAGTTTCGGCACAAAATCGCAGGCCTGCGTCACTTTTGAGAACACGAACCCGGTCCCCATATCGAGCAGCGGCACGCCGACCATCGAATCGAAGATCAACAGCAATTTCAGCGGCACGATCAGCGACATCAATGTTTTGCAGATCAAAGGCTCGCACGAATTTTTTAAGCACCTCGACACACGTTTGATCTCGCCGAGCGGCACGGAGGTCATCCTTTTCAAGTCGAAATGCGGCAACACGAACGGCGATTTCAAGTTCGGCATCGACGACCAAGCGGCCGTTCTCTTCCTCTGCCCGCCGACGGACGACCTCGCCCACAAGGCCGACCAGACCGCCGGGAACGCGCTCGCCAATTTCAACGGCCAACAGGCCAACGGCGATTGGACGCTGCGGATCAAGGACACGGATGTTAGCTCCGGCGGAAATCTGACGAGTTGGAAGCTCCAAATTTGTGGCGCAGGGGTGAGCAACCCGCCCGTTTTGGTCAATAAAGGCCCGGTGACGGTGCTGCCGGGGACCAATTTGGTGATCCAAAACGACAAATTGCAGTCCACGGACCCGAACAATTCGGCCAGTCAATTGATCTATACCATCGTCCGGGCGACCACGAAAGGCGAGATGAACGTCAATTTTGGCCCCGGCCTCGTTGCGGGCAGCCAGTTCACGCAGGCGGATATCGACAACGGCGCGTTGCGGTATTTCCATTTTGGCGGGCAGAACGACGACTATTTCACGTTCACCGTGATCGATGGCGAGGGCGGCTATATCGGCACGACGCGCTTCGATATTTTCGACGACCAAACCGGGACAAACCAATCGCAACTCGTTGATTTTCAATTGGTCCCGAACCCGGCGGGCGATCAGGTCACGGTGTTTTGCGACCAAACGACCGCCGGGTTTTCGGTCGAAATAATCTCCGCGACGGGCCAAATCTTGTGCCGCGAACTGCTCTTGGCGGGGCAAAATTCCCGTCAGGTTTCGTTGGCCGGATTGCCAGCGGGCATCTATTTCGTCCGTTTGAAAAGCGAGGGCCGCACAGGTGTCCGCCGTTTGGTGAAAGAATGACCCGTTTTTCTTTTTGAAAAAATCCCCGGTTGCCGCTTGAACGTTGGCCGGGGATTTTTTTTGTTCGTTATTTGTCCAAAATTTGATTGTTATGGCCACTAATTTCGGCAAAAGGCTCATCGCAGCTGGCGCAATTTTCGGTTTTCTTGGGGTGATGTTCGGCGCGTTTGGGGCGCACGCGCTCCGGGATTTTCTGTCTTTCGCCCAAAAGCACACTTGGGAAACGGGTGTCCAGTACCAGTTTTATCATGCGATCGGGCTGCTTTTTTTGGGTGCTTATTTAATAAAAAAGGAAAAAGCGGATTGGCTGAAACGGGCTGGCTGGTGCTGGATTGCGGGCATTTTTTTGTTCAGCGGCTCGCTTTATTTGCTGGCCTGCAAGGATATTTTGATGTTTTCGACGGCTTGGGCCGGGCCGATCACGCCCATCGGGGGGCTGCTTTTTATGTGCGGATGGGCGATGGTGGGCTGGTTTTTTTATAAAAAATAAAGGAAAAAGTGGCCTGAACCGTGCTTTTTGT